>PDZU01000078.1 GCA_002753095.1 Magnetococcales bacterium | reverse complement strand
GTCTTCTCCTGAGGTGAGTACCTTCTGCGCTTCTTCTCCATGCTTTGTTCCTCCGTTTGATAGCCATTGTATGTAGCTTATTAAACGAAGGCAACTGTCCGATTTCATCTGAGGCAACACAGATTGCGCCTGTAGACGGTACAGTGCAACAATTGATCGTTCACACGGTTGGGGGCGTGGTCCCAGCGGCACAACCATTGATGCAGATCGTACCCAAAGAGAATGTGGTAGAGGTAGAGGCATTCTTGGAAAACAAAGATGTCGGTTTTGTGCGTACAGGTCAGGATACGGAGGTCAAAATCGATGCATTTGAATATACCAAATACGGAACCATAGCGGCCAAGGTCAAGCATGTATCCCAGGATGCCATTCAAGACGAAAAGAGGGGGTTAATCTACGCAACGAAAATTGTTCTGGAAAAGAATTATATCATTGTGGATGGAAAAGAGATGCCGTTGACGGCTGGCATGTCAATCAATGCAGAAATCAAGACCGGTACTCAACGAGTCATCGAATATGTCCTGTCACCCTTGATGAAACATCAAAGGGAGGCAATGCGTGAACGCTAAACGAGGAACGGTGTGGCTGATCATGATCAGCATTGTGCTCCTGATTGGTGCTTTCTTCTCACAGACTGCCCATGCGCGCGAATGGTTCGATATACTCACAACCCCACTCGAAGATCCATTGCTGACGCTGCCACAGCAACTGGCAACGGGAAAACATTTGCCTGGGGATGGGCAGATCCATTTCTGTCAGATGGATGTCTATGATATCTCTCATCCTCTGACACTCTTGACTGCAATTGATGTAGCATTATGTCATAATCCGCGTGTTCGCAACGCCTGGGTGCAAATAAAGATACAAGCTGCACAGCTCGGAGAAGCACGCTCAGCCTATTTGCCGACCATTACAATGGGTACGAGTCGATTGCAACAAAAGTCCGAACAAAAGGAGAAGTTGCTCACGGTAATCAGCGAACGAGACAATGAATCAAAATATGCCTCTTTGACTTGGCGGTTGTTGGATTGCGGTGGACGTGACGCCAATCGACGCTCCGCCAATGCTTTGCTGGAGGCAGCCATGGCGGGCCACGACGAAACACTGCAGAGCACGATGGCCACCGTCATCGGCTTGTATTTTGATGCTCAAACCGCAAAAGCCACTTTGGAAGCAAAAATTCAAGGGGAAGTATTCGCCAAACAGACCTTGAAGATTGCCGAACAACGGGAATCTCGTGGCACCGGTGAACGTTCCGACACCTTGCAAGCCAAAACCACGCTGAGCAAAGCCGAACTGGAACACGCACGGGCTCAAGGCAGTTATGAAAAGGCATTGGTGGGGCTGATCGTTGGGCTTGGCTTACCCCCTCAGGCATTGCAGCCACCCAACCTCATTTTGGCCCAGGATTATCAGGACACGGAATCCGGCGTACAGCAGGAGCTCAGTGAATGGCTGCATATCGCCCAAAATGAACACCCGGCCTTAATCTCCGCACGTGCCCAGTTGGAAGCGGCCAAAGAGCGGAAAATAGTCGTGCGCTCCGAAGGGTTACCAACCCTGGACTATACACAAAGCCAATATATCAACGGCCGTCCAAATCAAGGATTGTCCAGCCTCGAATCCAAGGAAAACGTGGCCGGCATGACCCTGACAATTCCTCTATTCGAGGGATTTGGGCGTACCTATAAAGTGCGTGATGCGGAAGCACAAATCGAGTTGAAAACCACTGAGTTGCAAGAAATACAAAACCAGATCCTGGCTGAAATCGCCAAGGCTCACACCAATGCTCTGGCCTCCCTGCGCGGTCTGGATGCTGCAAAACGCTTGTTCGATACCGCTCAGGAAGCCTTGATCAATGTACGCCGGAAATACGATCAGGGCATTACAGACATCCTGGAAATGTTGCAGGTCCAAATGGCGTTTGAGGATGCACAACAAGAGAGATTACGCGCCATGGCTGATTGGCGTGCGGCGCGATTGCGTCTGCTTGCCAGTGCAGGAACGCTTGGGCTGAAGGATATTCGTTAGCCTGCAAGTCTCCTTACCGAAATGAATGCCCTGGCCAGCCGGTCAGGCCGATGATACTCTTCATGGCTTTCATTACCCCCCAGAAAGAGACACGCAATGCACAGTTCCCCGCCCCCCACCGAGCTGCCGGTTTGGGATTTAACACCCATTTATAGTGATCTGGACGACCCACTATTGCAGGAGGATCTGCAGTGGTTGCAAAGCCACTATCCGGCTTTTTCCAGCCACTTTCAGGGAAAACTGGCCACCAGACTGGGGGATGCCCTGCAGGAGTGGGAAGCGTTTTCGGAACGTCTGAATCGAATCTACTTTTATCTGCACCTGCGCAATGCGGCCAATCTGGAAGAGGAAGCGGTGAAAAACCGCTTGCATGATGTCAACGTGCTGGTGGATCGTCTGGCCGGGGAACACGCCAGCTTTTTTACCATCGAACTGGCCGCTCTCCCGGAGGCGCTGTGTCAGACCCATTATGAGACGGACGCACGCTGCCGCCGCCTGCGTTCCTGGATCGAACAGGTGCGCATGCAGCGCCCGTTCATGCTCACCACCGAGGTGGAAGCAGCCCTCAACAAACGGGCTACCTTTGGCGCCTCCTCCTGGTCCACCTTCTATGATGAGGTGGAGTCGGAACTGCGTTTTACCCTGCCAGACGGACCGGCCACCCTGGAACAAACCCTGCACCAGATGAATATCCATCCCGACCCTGAGCAGCGTTTTCAGATCATGCGCACCCTCAACAACGGCCTGGGCGGTTCGTTTGCCCGTTTTTCTGCCCAGGTGCTCAACATGGTGGTGGGCAGCAAACGGGTGGAAGATCAAGAGCGCGGTTACGCCCACCCCCTGGCCTACCGCAACCGCAACAACCGATTGGACGATGCCATTGTCACCGCCTTGCACCAGGCGGTAGAGCGCGAGGCAACCCCACTGTGCCAACGCTATTATCAATTGAAAGCGCGTCTGCTGGGGCTGCCCATCTTGCGCTGGAGCGACCGTAACGCCCCCCTGCCCTTTGCCGACCGCAGTCGCATCCCCTACGCACAGGGCTTGCAGATGGTCGTGGCGGCTTTCCAGCGTTTCAGCCCGCAACTGGCCCATTTGGTCACCCAACTGGTCCAGCAACAGGCCATCGACGTTCCAGCCCGCCCAGCCAAACAGAGCGGTGCCTTCAACTATTCGGTCGTCGTTCCGGGGGGGCGCACCTTCTCCTATGTACTGCTCAACTATCAGGAGAGCAGCCGCGATGTGATGACCCTGGCCCATGAACTCGGCCATGCGGTGCATGGCCTGCTGGCCGGAGAGGCACAAGGCGCCCTGATGGCCTCCGCCCCCATGGCCTATGCAGAAACCGCCTCCATCTTTGCCGAAATGACCACCTTTCAGTTTCTGCGCGAACGCCTGCAACAGCAAGACAATCCGGCTGCCCTGTTGGCCCTGCTCACAGAACGGATCGAAACCTTCTTGAACTCCGTGGTGCGCCAGATCGGTTTCTCCTTCTTCGAGCAGGAGGTGCATGGCCATGACGGTCGCCTGAGCGCCACCGACCTCAGCCACCTCTGGCAAACCTCCCTGCGCCGCTTTTATGGTCCCCCAGGCGAAACCTTCCAGTACGAGGCAACAGAGCATCTGTGGAGCTATATCAGCCATTTCCATAATCCCTTTTACGTCTACGCCTATGCCTGCGGCGAACTGCTGACACAAAGCCTCTACGCCGTGCAACCCCAGATGCAAGAGCGCTTTGAACCCTGCTACCGGCAACTGCTGCAGGCTGGCGGTGCCAAGGATCTCCTGGAACTGCTGCAACCCTTCCAGTTGGCACCAGACAAAGCGGATTTCTGGAGCCAGGGCATCCGCACCGCCCTGTTACCACTGCTGACCGAAGCAGAGGCGTTGGCCAGCCGTCTGCCACAATAACAGGGCGATAAAAAAAAATGTGCTGCACGGCAAAATAGTGATTGACAGCGTGGGGAGAGAGGCTTATGCTGCACTGCAACAAATGCTGCGGTGCAGCAATACACAGATTCTTAAACCTACCAATGAAGGGGAATGACAATGGACGGAAATTTTGCCAAACAGGTCGTCGATGCCAACAGCAAAATGTTGAACGCTTTGGCCGGTCTGCAGAAAATCAACGAGCGGATCATGAAAGAGTTGGCCGAGCAGCAGTTCAACAATGCCGATACCCTGGTCAAAACCGGTTCTGGTCAGATCAGTAGTTTGGCAAATCTGAAAACGGTGGAAGATGTGGCCCAGGCTCAGGCCAACATGGTGTCGCAGATGGGGCAGTTGATCGTCAGCAATGCCCGGCAGACCCTGGATCTGTTGACCCGCAGCCAAGCCGAAGTGAGCACCTTCATCGAGAAGAATGTCAGCGAGATGGTTGACCAGGTCAAGACGCAATCCGTGTAAATCTGCAAACGACGGTTAAGCGTTTGGTGACCGCCCCGTTGCCCATATTGGGCAACGGGGCTGGCGGTCACTCCCGATCTCTCTTGGGCGCTTATGATCCGCTCTCCACCCCCTTATCGCGATCAACAAACTGTTGGATCACCTCCAGCAGGCGGCGTTTCTTGATCGGTTTGGTCAGGTGAAAATCACAACCGGCCTGTTGGCTGCGCTCCTGCTCCCCGGAGAGGGCATGCGCCGTAAAGGCAATGATCGGCATACTCTGCCGTCCATGCTGCAGTTCCCATTGGCGAATCAGGCGTGTGGCTGTGTAGCCATCCATAATCGGCATTTGCACATCCATCAAAATCAGGTCAAAGTGCTGCTGTTTGACCTTTTCCACCGCTTCGGCACCATTGTTGACGATCTGCAGTTCAAAAAAGGTGTCTTTCAAAAAGGTCTGTACCAACAGTTGATTGTCTTCGGAATCCTCGACCAGAAGAAGGCGCCGCCCGGCATGGTCGCGCAGAACCACGGGCTCTGCATGCGACACCTCCCTGGGCGCAACACTGGCGGGCAGCGGCAGACGGATATGGAACAGACTGCCCTCCCCCAAGCGACTGGAGACCGTCACCGTGCCACCCATGCGTTCCACCAACTGGCGACTGACCGCCAACCCCAGCCCAGTACCACCAAAGCGGCGGGATTCTGTAACCTCCACCTGGGTAAACAGATTGAAGATGGTCTGCAGATCCGCCGCATCGATCCCGATGCCGCTATCCTGCACCTCCAGATGGATCCAATCCGGCGCCTGCACGTTGGCCCAAACCCGCAAACTCACCTGACCACTCTCGGTAAATTTAATGGCGTTGCCCATCAGGTTGAACAACACCTGACGCAAACGCAAACGGTCCCCCAAAACCCACTCCGGCAACAATGGATCGACCACCAGACACAAAGGCAACCCCTTTTCGTCGGCAATCACCTTCAACAGGTCAACCACCTCCTGCAACAAACCACGCAAGGAGAAATCGTGACGCCGAATTTCCAATTGCTCGGCCTCCATCTTGGAAAAATCCAAAATTTGATTGATCAATTCGACCAAACCATGCCCGGCCTGCTGTAACTTGCGCACATAGAGTTGCTGCTCGGCATTCAAGGCCGTCTCCAACAGCAGGTCACCCATGCCGATGACCACATGCATTGGGGTGCGAATTTCATGACTCATGGTGGCCAAGAAAATGCTTTTGGCCCGATTGGCCGCCTCGGCCTGATCTCTGGCCCGCTGCAGGGCAATCATCCGCTCCTCCAGCAAACGAAAGGCGTAGGCGATGGCCGCGACCCCCAACAACCAGATCACGGCATGCGAACACAGAATGGCGGTTAAACTGATACTGGAAAGGGCCAGATAGGGGGCCATGGGCACCGAAACCCCCACCCCCCCACGCACATCACCGATTTGATACCCTTGATGGGCATGACACTTCAGACACCCCTCGGTGGTAATCAGTGGCTGCATCAGGCGTAAATATTTCTCTCCATGCAGGGTGGTAAAGGTCATGACCTCGCTGGCCCCCTTCTCGAAGGCCAGCAGAGCCTCGCTCTCCCATTCATCGGGGGCATTGTGGGGGTTGAGATATTGCAGGCCGGTAATACGACCGCGAATGCCATACAACTCGGCAAAATCGGTCATCAGTTGCCGCAGCATGTAGGCAGGGTTCATCAAAGTCAGTTGCCGACCGGATGGGGTAACAATGTCCCGCTCCGGGATATGGCTCAGGTAGGGGCTGGGCGGTGTTCGTTCATCGACAGGCACATAGACGCCACCATGCGCGGTAGCCCAAAGTCGAAAAGCCACATCCTTGTCGAAATTGGCACGGGCGACACTGACCAGGAGCTGTTCAGTCTGCTGGCTTTCGTTGTGGTAATTCCAAGCCATGGAGAGCAGAATCAGGCAACTCCAGGTCAGCACCACCCGCATAAAACGTTTGTTCACCCAGGGTGGCGGTTGCCAGTGTGATTGCATCATGCGACCCTCCGTTGGCAGCAAGTTCCGCCTGATGAACGGCCAGTTTCCAGGCACGTACTGCCTGCAACCAGGCGGTTCGGGCAGAGAGGAAGGCCATTTTATTGGCCGGAGTATCGGCAGCCAACCAGTGATGCCATGCCAGTTCTTCATTCATTTTGGCAGTGTTGACCTGTTCGGCAGCCCGCAAGGTTTGTGCAAACCATGAGTTGGTCATTTTTCCCCCTGGCGCTTGCCGTTTCCGGTTTGCGATACGCACAACGGCAAACGATGATCAGGATAGCGTAAAAATGGCCTGACAAACAATCCCCACCATGCGAAATTGCTCACGCAGCGCGCGGTGGCTGCAACTGATCGGCCTGTCGCAGGTCTGGGAAAAACTTGGCCCACAGCACAGTCACTGCGATGGCTCCTGCCCCGCCAAAGAGGGCGGCCCCCACCACCCCCAGGAAACGGGCAGCCACCCCACTTTCAAATTCGCCCAACTCGTTTGAGGCGCTGATGAACAGGCCGGAGACGGCAGAAACACGGCCCCGCATGACATCAGGGGTCAAAATCTGCACCAGATTTTGCCGGACGAAAACAGAGATGGAATCGGCGGCCCCGGCCACCATCAAGGCCAACATCGAGAGCAGTTCGGAGCGAGAGACGGCAAAAAGCAGCGTCGCCGCCCCATAGACGGCCACCCCCCCCAACATCCAATGGCCGACACGGCGCCGAATGGGTACAAGGGCAAGTAGCAGCGTCATGGAACCAGCCCCCAGGGCAAAGACGGAGCGCAGTTGTCCAAACCCTTCTGGTCCAATATCGAGCACATCCTTGGCATAGGCGGGCAATAGGGCGGTCACCCCCCCCAGCAACACCGCAAACAGATCCAGAGAGATGGCCCCAAACACCGCCTTGCTGCCCCAGATATGGACCAGCCCATCCCGAATCATGGTCAGGCGCGACTGCTCCTGCAAGGCGGCGGCGGGACGGGTATTCACCGATGCATACATCATCAAACGCAGCACCGCCAGCAGTGAGACAAAAAACAGCACACTGGCGCTTGCATTGGCCACAACCGGCGCGTGGGCAGACAAAATCCCGCCCAACCAGGGACCGATGATCATACCAATCTGCACACCCAGCGTATTCCAGGCGATGGCCCCAGGCAAAATCTCTGGCGGTATCAGCGTGGGAATCATGGCCATACCGGCAGGCATGGCAAAGGCCCGCCCCACGCCGAAGAGAGCGGCAACCAGATAAATCAACAGCAACGAGGGTTCCGGTTGCCAAGCAATCCAGGTGAAGGCCAGAGAACAGATCCAATGCACACTGCTGCTGCAGAGCAAAATCGTGCGGCGGTCATAACGGTCGGCAAAGGCGCCCGCCACCAAGGTCAGGGCAAACATGGGTAGAAACTGCGCCAGACCCAGCATCCCCACCAAGAACATGCTTTCTGCTTCATCCATGGTCAAGCGGGCCGTCGCATAGACCATCCAACCCAGCGCCACCCCCTGCATAAAAATGGCCACGTTACCGATAATGCGCGCCAGCCAGAAGGTCGTAAAGGCACCATGCCGGAACACGGCGTGCGGGGGGATCGGTTTGTGCATCAGACGACTTTCCAAAACAAAAGACGACATCCGTATGACGGCAGGCCATGCGCGGCCCAAGCCCCGGCGCCACGACTCAAGCGGAGACTCCAACGCAGCGTCGTATGACTCCCAGCACCATGGCCAACACAATTGCATCACGGGCACAGCATAGCGCTGGCGAGCAGGCAGCGAAAGTGCTAAAATTCGGCGGCGGTGTTACTGCTGCTGCGACGCTGGCACAACGTGTCTGTTGCCCCACAGCGACCGACATCTCAAAACGGGGGAAAAAACTGCATGTTTGATTTCTTAAAAAAGTTTGGTGAACGGCGTGCGACGCCCCGCAGCACGGTGGTACAACGACAGGTGCGTTTTGTCTCGCGTAGCGGTATCCACTGCACCGGCAGCTCAAAAAACATTGGCACCGAATCGCTCCTGCTGGTTGCCGAGCAGCGCCATGCGGTCAACGAGCAGGAGGAAGGGGAGCTGATTGTGGACTACAGGGGCCAGACCCACACCTTCCCGGCCCGGATCACGCGCAGCGGCAAATACAGCATGGACCGATATTGCATTGCCATTCAATTTTTGACCCCGGAAGCGGTGGCCTTTTTTGCTCCGATGATTGTCAATGGCAGTTCCTGTCTCAACTGCGGCAGCACCGACAACCTGGAGCGCTGCCCCAACTGCAACGGCATCGAGACGGTATGTGCCACCTGTCTGGAGCGGGATCGCATGTGCCGCAGTTGCCGTTCCGAAAATTATTTGCAACAGCAGCGCGACCGTTGACCATGCGTGGCTGGAAAAAATGGTTGCAGACCCTGGGCGAAACCCTGCAGGGTGACACAGGCCAGCCACTGGGCGGTAGCGGCACCGGTCCGGCTTGGCAGAGTCTGATCGATCGCCTGGAAACCCACTATCTGGCCAATGAGTGGGAGTTGGCCCTGGCGGTGGGCAAAGAGGCGCTGGCCATGGCCAAGCAGGCGGTCGGTCCCGACCATCCCGATGTAGCGGCCACTCTCAACAATCTGGCCCTGATCTGCCGGGCGCAAAAACAGCATGCCCAGGCGGAACTCTACCTGAACCGTGCCCTGGCCATCTGGGAGAGCGCCTGCGGCAGTGATCATCCCGATGTAGCCATCGCTCTGAACAATCTGGCCCTGTTATGCATTGCGCGTGGCCAGTATGCCCAGGCGGAACCGATCTATCTGCGCTCTCTGGCCATTCGCGAGCAGGCGTTTGGCCCGGATCATCCCGAAGTGGCCACCAGCCTGGAAAATTTGGCCTCTCTGTACCGGGCGAGCAACCGCCTTTCCAACGCCGGCAAACTGGAGGAACGGGCCCAGCGCATCCGCCAGGAAAATGGATCCTGACTGCTGGGCTTCTGTCAACCAAACAGAGGAAGGGAACAGATTCACCCCACATGACAACTAGAAATTCTCAAATTCCTGATCATCGGCACCCATCTTCAGGATGGCCCCACCACGCTTGCCAGTCGCCGATCCATGCGTCAAAGCGGGTACAGTCGGCTCCTTTTTCCGATAAGGCGTCACCTGAACCGTTTTCCCTGCCGGCTTCGCTTTCAGCATGTTCAACGACTGCTTTTTGGCAGGATTTCTGCTAATACGCGACCCCTGTTCCCCCAAATCAAAAAAGGCGATCGTCTGGGCCATCATGTCCGCCTGCGCGCTCAACTCTTCTGCCGTGGCCGCCATCTCTTCCGCCCCCCCCGCATTCTGCTGAATCACGCGATCCAGTTGCTGAATGGCCAGATTGATCTGCCCGGCGCCCTGGTTCTGCTCTTGACTGGAGGCGTTGATCTCCTGAATCAGGTCTGCCGTTCTCTGAATGTCAGGAACCAGTTGGTTGATAATATTGCCCGCCTTTTCCGCAACCCCTACACTGGACGTAGACAGTTGACTGATCTCTCCCGCTGCGGCCTGACTCCGTTCAGCCAACTTGCGCACCTCCGCCGCCACAACGGCAAAGCCTTTGCCATGTTCCCCGGCCCGGGCTGCCTCAATCGCCGCATTCAACGCCAACAGATTCGTTTGCCGAGCAATTTCCTCGATGATCCCAATTTTATTGGCAATCTCGCGCATCGCCTTGACCGCCTCGCTAACGGCCTGCCCCCCTTCCTGGGCATCCTTGGCCGCTTTTTGGGCAATGTTCTGGGTTGTACTGGCATTGTCGGAGTTTTGGGCAATATTGGAGGTCATCTGCTCCATGGCCGAGGAGGTCTCCTCAATGGAGGCCGCCTGCTCCGTGGCCCCTTGCGACAGATTCTGCGCCGAATCGGAAATTTCGCTACTGCCAACCGTCACCTGTTCTGCCGCTGTGGACACCTCACGCATGACTTCCCGCAGTTTCATCATCATCTGGTTCATGGCGGCAGCCAATTGGCCCACCTCATCCCGGCAAACCAGACAAATATTGTCCAGATTGCGCGTCAAATCTCCTTTGGCAATCGCTTGAGCAAGTTCCAATCCTTGCTGGAGTGGGGCCGTAATGGTGCGGGCAATGATCCATCCCATGAAAATGCCAAACACAACAGCAAAAACAATCAAGCAGATCATCGTAAAGCGGGCCTGATGGAACACCTCAAGGGACTCTTCTTCCAAATGCTTGGCATGCTCCTCCTTGTTTTTGATCGCTTCGGTCAACGCCGTATAGAGATGGACGGCCTTGTCCTGGGTGGCGCCGAAGGAGTGCTCTGCAGAGGGACGGGGCGATGGAAAAGATTCCTGGCTGGCCAACTCCAGGACACGTCGGTGCTGTGGCAACCACTCCTGGAAACTGGACTCTACCCGCTGCATGAGCGCCTTGCCTTTTTCCGAGACAAACAGTTGCTTGGCCT
This sequence comes from Magnetococcales bacterium, assembly GCA_002753095.1. Taxonomy (GTDB): domain Bacteria; phylum Pseudomonadota; class Magnetococcia; order Magnetococcales; family Magnetaquicoccaceae; genus Magnetaquicoccus. The sequence continues at coordinate 4,518 of PDZU01000078.1, read as the reverse complement.
GGGCAATCTCCTCTTCAAAACTTTTAATGGATTTTTCCTCCAGTTGCCGATAGTGCTGGCGCTGTTCCGCCGTTGATGCAATCAAAAAGTTCTTTTCTGCCCGCACGGCATTCATCAATTGAATATTCGATTGCTGTACAAGAGTTATCCCTTTCAACTCTTGATTGTACATTTTTTCACCCAGTTCATCAATTGCCACCATACTGTTAATGGCAACAATCCCAACCAGAAGTGATAACAATGAGACTGCTGTAAAACCTATTATCAAACGCAACCCCACTTTGAGACGATTAAAAAAATTCATCGATACTACTCCTCGGCATGGTTGAAAACACATTTGACTTGCCATAAAAAATCATTATGCTATCCCGCAAGGGAGTGTAAAGCGATAGGACAAATTAGGATAATTTCTCGCCAATGCTCACTTTTTTACATTCATAATCTTGAAGGATGATGTCGCATATTGTTGTTACCTGATGTCACCAATTTGGATACACAAATGATCAAGCCATCCATTTTTGCAAACACCTTGCGCAAACGCATCATGCTTCTGCTCATCGGCATTGGTGTATTACCATTGGCCATATTGGGAACCTGGACCTATCAACAGACCCTGGAGGCTCTTTTGACGGGCCGCAAGGAGAGGCTTGTTGGTATCCGCGAAAGCAAAAAATTACTTATCGAACAATTTTTCCAAAAAAAATTAAACAGCTTGAGCCTGTTGTCCAGCGATGACCGCATCCAGCATACTCTGGCAACCCCTGTTCCTGCCGGTCAAAGCACGATCGCAGGCAATAGTTTTTATACATGGTTAAAAAAGTTAAAAAACACTGAATCATACCAAGATATTATTCTTGTCGGCGCGGATGGCGTGGTGCGCTTCAATACACGCGAAAATGGCCTGATTGGAGAGAGCGTTACCCGTGGCACCATGGCTGAAAGCGATCTGGGACAGGTTTACACCTTGGCCATGCACCATCCCACTTTGCTGGATTCCCTGGTTTCCAGGCGTCCCATGCACGAAGCCGTTGTTCATTTTGCAACCCCCATCTTCCGTAATGAGCAATTGCTGGGCGTACTGATTTTGCAGATTGCACCAGCCCAGATCATGGAGATGCTGGAATATTCCCAGGGCTTGGGCAACAGCGGGGAGATTTTTCTGCTTGGCCGTGCCCATGGGGAAAGCGCCTTGCGCAGTTCAAGGCCGATGAACCGTGGCCATTTGGGTGACCCGTTCAGTTTCCCAGGACTGGATGCCATTTTTTCTGGCATGCACGCCATGGAAACACGGTTGGACCAAACAGGCATCCCGGTTTTGACCGCTGCGGTACCTCTTTCCATTCCGGGCATCTCCTGGGTATTGGTGGTCCAGACCAGCATGGAAGAGATGGAACAACCGCTTCATGGTTGGACCATTCAATTCTTGGTATTTACTGGCTCTCTGTTGCTCTTGTCCATCTGGCTGGCTTGGTTTCTGAGCCGTCGCGTGGTGACACCCATTACCATGCTGAACCATGCAGCCCGTTCAATCGCCGAGGGCAGTTGGTCCACCCGCGTGTCAGTGGAGAGCAACGATGAGATCGGTCAACTCAGCCAGTCGTTTAACAGCATGGCCGAAGCAATTGAAAATCATAACTGGATCAAGAGTATGTCAGGCAATCTGCGCGACCTTGTCAACCGGGTGGAAACACCAGAAAGTTTGTGTCGATCCTTGATCAGTGAATTGGCCACTGCCTTGGGATCCGGACAAGGGGCCATTTTTTTACAGCACCAAGCAGATGGGCTGTACCATCTTACCGGCAGTTATGCCTACCTGAAACGCAAACAGATCGACCTTTCCTTTGCCCCAGGGGAGACCCTCATCGGACAGTGCGTACTAGAAAAACAGCCCATCCTGCAAACGCATTTGCCTCCTGAATACACAGAAATTCGTTCAGGAATCGGCAAGGCAGCCCCCATCAATCTGCTGCTCATGCCGGTCATCACGGCGGACCATGTGGTGGCGGTCATTGAATTGGCCTCCTTCCAAGCCATCACCCCAGCCCACATTGCCCTATTGGAGGAGATTACACCCACTTTTGCGCTCACGCTTGAACGGATGCGCCAGAGCCAACAGACCGCCCTTTTGCTGGACGAAGTGCAGCGCCAATCCGCCGAATTGATGGCCCAACAAGAGGAGTTGGTTGCGCAGAATGAAATGCTGGAAGAGAAGACCAGAGACCTGATCCATGCCAATGCCGAACTGGAAAATCGGCAGGTGGACCTGCAAAGGGCACGCAGCGAACTGGCGGACCAGGCCGATCGTCTGACTTTGTCCAGTCGCTACAAATCTGAATTTCTTGCCAACATGTCGCACGAACTGCGTACCCCCCTGAACAGTATCCTGATTCTTGCCTCTACGTTATTGGAAAACGTTGACAATAACCTGACCACGCAACAGCTCACCTCGATACGTATTCTGCAGGAAAGCGGTCAGGACTTGCTCCAATTGATCAACGGCGTCTTGGATCTTTCCAAAATTGAGGCCGGCAAGATGGAGGTCACCGTGCAATACGCCAAATTGCGGGAGATCCTGGAAGATGTGCGGCAGGGATTCACCCCCATGGCAGAACAGAAGGGACTGAAATTTGATGTGGAAGTGGCTGATGACGTGCCCGAAATGGTACGCATTGATGTTTTCAAAATTCAGCAAATCCTGCGCAATCTATTGGCCAATGCCTTTAAATTTACGGTACAAGGCCGGATTTTTCTCCAAATCAGTCATCGTCTCTCCCGTCCAGAAGGGTGTTTGCGTGAGTTGCCGGCGCTGCATGGGGGGTGGCTGACCTTTACGGTCAACGATACAGGCATCGGCATCCAGGCCGACAAACAATCCCTGATCTTTGATGCATTCCAGCAGGCAGAGGGGGGCAGCAACCGGGCCCATGGCGGTACGGGCCTGGGCCTTTCCATTTCACGCTCTCTTGCCACACTGCTGGAGGGAACCTTGTGTGTGAGCAGCATACCAGGACACGGCAGCAGTTTCTCTCTGTTATTGCCTTGGAACCAAACAACCGTCAGCGATAACGAAGACAGTGCAGCGGTTGTCGGCAAGGAAGAGGGACAGAGCGAATGCCCGATCAAATCACTGGCTGCACACAAATCGGACAACCCCCTGGCGGGCAAGAGAGTGCTGGTCGTCGATGATGATATGCGTAACACCTATGCCTTGTCCCATGCGCTCGAAAATCATGGTATACGGGTCTTCATGGCACCCAACGGCGAAACAGCACTGGAACTGTTACAGGGACAGTCGGAAATAGACATTGTCCTGATGGATGTCATGATGCCGGGTATGGATGGTCTGGAAACCATGCGGATCATTCGTGCGCAGGAGTCCTTTCAGGACTTACCCATCATCGCGTTGACCGCCAAGGCAATGCGTCTGGATCGTGAAAAAGCCCTTGCGGCAGGGGCAAGTGATTACTTGGCAAAACCCGTGGATATGGAACGCTTGTTGTCGTTAATGAAGGTGTGGCTTTACTCAGGCAAACACGTATGAACAGACCAGACACGCCGCCCAAACTGCTCTTGGTTGACGATGCGCCGCACACTCTTTTTGCCATGCGCGATGCCTTGCGCAAAACCGGGGCCGAGATCCTGGAGGCCACATCGGGTACAGCGGCACTGCGCTTGGCATTGGTCCATGATTTCGCCTTGATCCTGTTGGATGTGCACATGCCAGGGATGGATGGATACGAGACAGCACGCCTGCTGCATGGCACCGAACAGACCCGTCATACCCCGATTCTGTTTATTACGGGTGGGGAGTGCAGCGAACATGATTCGATCAAGGGATACATGGCGGGCGGGGTGGATTATCTGCGTAAACCGGTTTCTGTCGAATTGCTGGTCGCCAAAGTCGCCACATTTTTGGAACTCTATCGGCGCCGCCGTGAAGAAAAGAAAAATCTTCTCCTGCTGCATGAGTTGTCACGACAACAAAACGATACCGAGCGTCTCCATGAGTTGGCGGTCTATTTACAGCAAATTCGAGAAGATGAGCGCAAGCAGATGGCCCATGAGGTCCATGATGAGTTGGGCAGTCGCTTGGCCAAGATCAAAATGGAAATGATTCTGATGTCCCGGGACCAGCAGGATCCGCACGCGGTTGCCGACTGGATGGGGCGTTTACTGCCGCAGATTGATGGGTTGATTGAGTCGGTACGTCGTGTGGCGGTTTCGTTGCGCCCTCATGTATTGGACGAAATGGGACTTTTTTCGGCGTTGGAGTGGCTGGCACGGGATTTTTCTCGCCATGAGCGGACGATGCAGGTCACGCTGACCCCGGATTCCCAGAACCTGAGCATGGAAGAGCCTGTCAAAACCGCTTTGTTTCGCATCAGTCAAGAGGCTCTTGTGTTGCCTCAGATGAAATCGGACAGTTGCCTTCGTTTAATAAGCTACATACAATGGCTATCAAACGGAGGAACAAAGCATGGAGAAGAAGCGCAGAAGGTACTCACCTCAGGAGAAGAC
>PDZU01000077.1 GCA_002753095.1 Magnetococcales bacterium | reverse complement strand
TGTGCCGTTCATCTTCCAGTTTCCAGCTACCAGTGCCTGTCGCGGCATCACGTCTCTCCATGGGGTCATAAGCGAAAACCCTCCAATGCTAGCCTGTTCGCAGCAGAAAAGTCCAGAAATTTCTGCGGAAAATGAACCGTTTGCTGTGAAATGGGGTGACGTGCTGGCCATTATCCATTATACTGACGTTCTTTTGCTTGTATTGGCTGCCTTGCAAGTCTCTACAGGCGCATAGATATTACAAAAAAGGAGAGGACAATAATGCGGATCAAAAATTTGCGTGTGGGCGTCAAGTTGGTTGGTGGGTTTGCGGTCATTCTGGCCATGATGCTCCTGGCCTTTGCGCTGATTGTCTCTTCGTTGCGCACGGTCAACGAGGCGGCCCGTCAGGTGCGCGAGGAAAATGTGCCGCATGCCTTGGCGGCCAGTGGCATGAAGGCGGATATTATCCAGGTGCAGCAGTGGTTGACGGATGTATCGGCCACCCATAATCAGGATGGGTTCAAGGAGGCTGACGAGGCGGCCCGTGCCTTTCTGGATGGGGTGAAGCGCTTTCAGGAACGTTTCAACAGTCAGCACGACAGCAAATCCCTGGAGCAGTTGCACGATTTGCAACAAGCCTTCGAGCGTTTTTACGGCACCGGACAGCGCATGGCGCAAAGCTATCTGGAGGAAGGGTTGGAGGCCGGTAACGCCATCATGGAGGAGTTTGATGCAGATTCCGCCCGCCTGCAAAAGGCCATGGGATGGTTGTTGGAGCGTGAAAGCGGGGCGGTGAATGAGGCAACAGAGGCGATTGTCACGCTGATCAACCGCATGGAACGCAGCATTTATGGGGTTGCCGGGGTGGCGATGGTGGTTGCATTGCTGGTGGGAGGGACGTTGACGCGTGACATTACCCAACCCTTGCAACAGTGTCGCAACATGATGCAACGCTTGGCGGAGGGGGATTTGACTTTGCAATGTACGGTGCAGCGTCAGGATGAGTTGGGTGAGTTGTCGGCGGCCCTGGGCGAGATGTTGCTGCGCGTGCGTGAGGTGGTGGGCAATATTCAGGTGGTTTCTGGTCAGGTTGCGGCGGGCGGAGAACGCATCAGTGCCATGTCGCAGGGGTTGTCGGAGGGGTCGACCCGGCAATCGGAGGCCATCGAAGAGACCTCGGCAGCGATTGACCAGATGAGTGCGCATTTGCAGCAAAACAGCGTCAATACAGGCAGCACCCTGGAGTTGGCGCGTCTGGCCGCCCAGGATGGGGCAAAAGGTGGCGCGTCGGTCAGTCGATCGGTGCAGGCCATGCGGGAGATTTCCGGCAAGATTGGCATCATCGAGGAGATTGCCCGCCAGACCAACTTGTTGGCGCTGAATGCGGCCATTGAGGCGGCACGGGCGGGAGAACAGGGCAAAGGGTTTGCGGTCGTGGCGGCAGAGGTGCGTAAATTGGCGGAACGGAGCCAACTGGCTGCCGGAGAGATCGGCCAGTTGTCCATCTCCAGCATCGCCGTGGCCTCGGAGAGTGGCGAGATCATGACCCGTCTGGTGCCGGATGTGGAACGGACCTCGGTCTTGATTCAGGAGGTGGCGGTGGCCAATCAGGAGTTGAGTCAGGGGGCGCTGCAGATTAATCAGTCGATTCAGCAACTGGACCAGGTGGTGCAGAACAATGCCGCTGTGGCCACGGAGTTGGCGGAAAGTTCAACCTTGCTGGCGCAGCAAATGGAGGTGCTGCAGCAATCGGTTGCCTTTTTCAAAGTGGCTTGAGTGGGGTGTCTGCGGTTGGGGTGGCACCTGTCGGTCTGATCAACCGGTAAAGTTGTGCAGATGGCATGGAAATGGAGTAAGATGTCCTGTTACTGGTAACGAGCATTGCTGGGGATGTCTGCTTCTGTTAGATTTTTCGCGGACGTCACACAGGGAGATGGCCAGAACAAGCGTCTGTCAGCTTGCAGGCGAGGATGGAATCCGTTGTTGATCAGGAGAGATGCCGGTGTCACATGTCAGCTTTGAACAGGCATTGGCCCGCCTGGAGGAGGTGGCCGAACGTCTGGAACGGGGGGATCTGCCGTTGGAAGAGGGGTTGGCGCTATTTGAAGAGGGGATCAAATTGTCGCGTCACTGTCAGGAGCGCCTGGAGGTGGCCGAAAAACGGATCAGCACTTTGACCCTGCCCGCCAACGGCGAGGGCGCTGTTGCAGAGGGGATGGGTTAAGATGGCGCAAGCGTCGCCTGCCGAGGAGCAGGAGCGGTTGCGGGCCTATTTGACCCAACGGCGGGCCTGGGTGGAAAGTGCCTTGGCGACGCTGCCAAGGTGGCAACAGGCCCCTGCAGACCGATTGACCGAGGCCATGCGCTACAGTCTGTTGGCTGGGGGCAAGCGTCTGCGCCCCGTTCTGGTTTTGGCCTGTGCCGAGGCGTTGGGCGCGGAAGCAGAGCGTTTTCTCCCCTTCGCCTGTGCCCTGGAGTGCATTCATACCTATTCATTGATCCATGACGATCTGCCCGCGATGGATGATGATGCGTTGCGGCGCGGTCGTCCCACCTGTCACATGCAGTTTGATGAAGCAACCGCTATTTTGGCCGGGGATGCGTTGTTGACCCTGGCCTTTGAGTTGGCGGCAGAACCGATGCCGGGTGTGGCGGCAGCGCTTGCCGTGCAGATGGTGCTCTTGCTGGCCCGTGCGGCTGGGATGGAAGGCATGGTTGGCGGCCAGATGTTGGATATGCGCGCCGAAAACAGAGAGATCTCCTTGTCACAATTACAGAAGCTGCACGCCTGCAAGACCGGGGCCCTGATTCAGGTCTCCTGTGTGGCCGGAGCCACTCTGGCCGGGGCCGATGCACAGATGCAGAGCCGTTTTGCCGCCTATGGGGCAGCCATCGGTCTGGCTTTCCAGATTACGGATGACATTCTGGATGAGACGGGCGACAGTCATCTGATGGGCAAGACGATTGGCAAGGATCGGGAGAGTGTCAAGGCAACCTATCCCCGTCTCATGGGGTTGGAGGAGGCCGGTCGCGCTGCTGCTGCGCAGATTGAGCGCGCCGAGGAGGCGCTGCAGGGGTTGTCAGAGGCTGCCGATCCGTTGCGCTGGTTGGCGCGTTACATTTTGACCCGTAGGCAGTGAGCAGGGTGACCATGGCGGCAAATTATTCACCGATTCAGGATCCACGAGCCTTGCGCATGCTGTCGGAAGAGGAGTTGCCTCATCTGGCCGACTGGGTGCGCACTTTGACCATCGACACGGTTGCCCGAACAGGCGGCCATCTGGGGGCCAGTCTGGGTGTTGTGGAGTTGACCATCGCCTTGCACTATGTGTTCAACACCCCGGATGATCGTTTGATCTGGGATGTGGGGCACCAATCCTATCCGCATAAAATTTTGACCGGTCGCCGGGAACAGATGCACTCCTTGCGGCAACGGCATGGTTTGTCTGGCTTTACCAAACGTGCGGAGAGCATCTATGATCCGTTTGGTGCGGGCCACTCTTCGACCTCCATTTCGGCGGCCCTGGGCATGGCCATGGCCAACCACCATCTGGGCAATGATCGCAAGGCCATTGCCGTGATCGGGGATGGAGCCATGTCGGCGGGCATGGCCTTCGAGGCGTTGAACAATGCCGGACGCTACAAGGAAGATCTGAACCTGCTGGTCATTCTCAACGACAATGAGATGTCCATCTCTCCCAATGTGGGGGCGCTCTCCTCCTATTTGAGCCGCATTTTGAGTGGACGGGTCTACACGCGCCTCAAGGATGGCACGGGCAGGGTATTGGGCAAAATTTCCACCCCCCTGCTGGGGGCAGCCCGGCGTGCCGAAGAGCACATGAAAGGCATTTTGACGCCGGGCATGTTGTTCGAGGAGTTGGGGTTGGACTATTTTGGCCCGATCAACGGCCACGATTTTGGTCAACTGCTGCCCACGCTCAGAAACATCAAGGCGCTACGCGGTCCGGTTCTGCTGCATGTGGTGACGCAAAAGGGCAAGGGGTATGCCCCGGCAGAGGCCAACCCCTGCACCTACCATGGTGTTCCCCCGTTTAATCGTCAGACGGGGGTGATCCCCCAGGAGAGTGGCAAACCGACCTATACCTCGGTTTTTTCGGAAACTTTGCTGGAGTTGGCCCGCAAACATGACAAAATCATGGCCATCACGGCGGCCATGCCGGAGGGGACCGGTCTGTCTGCTTTCCAGGAGAGTTTCCCGGAGCGCTTTTTTGATGTGGGGATTGCCGAGCAGCATGCGGTGACCTTTGCCGCCGGTCTGGCCTGCGAAGGCTATATTCCGGTGGTGGCGATTTATGACACCTTTTTGCAGCGCGGCTATGATCAACTGATTCACGATGTGGTACTGCAGCATCTGCCGGTCATTTTCATTCTGGATCGGGCGGGTTTGGTGGGGCCGGATGGTCCGACCCACGCTGGGACGATGGATTTGACTTTTTTGCGGGCGGTTCCCGATTTGATCATCATGGCCCCTGGAGACGAGAACGAGTTGCGTTCCCTGTTGACCACGGCGGTTGCTTTGGGCAAGCCGGTAGCGATTCGTTATCCCAAGGGCAGCACGTTGGGGCTGCCGCGCCGACCGGTAGAGGTGATCCCGGTGGGGGTTGGCCGTTGTCTGCGGGTTGGCGAGCAGGTGGCCCTGGCGGCGGTGGGGTCGCTGGTGCAACCGGCCTTGCAGGCGGCGGAGATGTTGGCGGCAGAGGGAATTTCCGTCGAGGTGTGTGATTTTCGCTTTGTCAAACCGTTGGATGGTCAATTGTTGCGGCAGGCAGCGCGCCTGCCCTATCTGGCGACGTTGGAAGAGAACACGGTGTGTGGTGGGTTTGGGGCGGCGGTTCTGGAATTTTTGGCGCGGGATGGTCTGTTGGATGGGGGGCGGCAGGTGCGCAATTGGGGGTTGCCGGACCAGTTTGTCCCGCAGGGCAGCCAAAGCGGTCTGCTCGCCGAGTTGCAACTGGATGCTGCCGGCATCGCCGCACGGATACGGCAGTGGTTGCAGTAGGCAACACAGGGAGTCGGCTGCGTCTGGATGCTTTGTTGTTGCAACGGGAGATGGTGGGGACGCTGGCCGAGGCGGTGGCCTTGATCATGGATGGCCAGGTGTTGGTGGCCGAGCGCAAAGTGACCAAGCCCGGCACCCTGTGCAAGCCGGAGGTGACGATTCGCCTGTTGCGACAGACGCTGGCCTGGGTTTCGCGCGGGGGGTACAAACTGGCGCATGGTTTGGCCCATTTTGCGCTGTCGGTGACGGGTGCGGTGTGTCTGGATGTGGGGGCCGCCACCGGTGGTTTTACCGATGTTTTGTTGCAACATGGCGCGGCGCGGGTGTATGCCCTGGATGTGGGCTATGGGCAGTTGGCCTGGAAACTGGCGCAGGATGCACGGGTGGTGGTGATGGATCGTTGCAACATCCACCGCATGCTGCCGGAACAGTTGCCGCAGGCGGTGGATGTTTTGACCATGGATGTCAGTTTTATCGGTTTGGAACAGGCGCTGCCCCCGGCAGTCCACTGTTTGCGCGCCGGAGGCCATGGACTTGTCCTGATCAAACCGCAATTTGAACTCTCCCGCGCCCAGGTAACCCCCGGCGGGGTGATCCATGACCCGGCCTTGCATCAGGAGGCAATCGCACGCTTCACGCGTCTGTCCGAACGCCTGGGGTTGCAGGTGCATGGCGCAACCCCCTCGCCGGTTCTTGGCCCAAAGGGCAATCAGGAGTTTTTGGGGTGTTTCAGAAAACCGCTGCCAAGTGTTGATACTATCTATACATAACCCAGGTGTATACAAAAGAATTGGTGATAAAATGGTGCGGGAAATTGTTATCGAAAATTTTAGATGCTTTTCGTCGCAAAAGCTGTCTGGATTGCAACGCATCAATGTACTTGTTGGGCCGAATGGGTCCGGCAAAACGGCTTTGTTGGAGGCCGTTTTCTTCGTTTGTGGTCTAAGTCCAGAACTGGCCTTGCGGGTCAAGAGTTTTCGCGGGCTTTCGGCGCTTTCTGTGATGCAGAACAAAGAAGGGTATGAGTCACTCTGGAAAGATTTGTTTCATTTGTTTGAACAAAACAGAGAGATTAAAATTTTTCTTAAAATGGATGATCATGCAGAAAGAGCTCTGCATATCTCTTACCAGGAAGAGGTAGAGCAGATTCTTGCCGTGGGCAATATTGGTAAATCGCCGGATACCATGACAGCAATCACACCCATCTCTTTTGTGTGGAAGTTGCAACCTGAAAACAAAGTGGTACCGATTATTCCCGAAATCCATCCGGAAGGCCTGAAATTCAGACCGTCAGAACCGTTTGCAGCGCTACCGGGTGCTTTTTTTGCCCATACAAATACCGTTCCCCCAGAGGAGCTTGCAAAATTTTTTTCCGGGTTGAGTAAACGTAATGAGGAGACCGAGTTTATTCAATCCATTCAGTCTGTTTATCCCGAGATAGAAGATTTATCCATTCAATTTTTCTCTGGTATGCCGGCCCTGTTTGCTTCTGTCAAAGAACTGCCGGAAAAAATTCCGGTGAATCTGTTGTCTGCGGGGATTACCAAACTGCTGACCATTCTGCTGGGGCTTGCGACACATAGAAATGGTATTGTCTGTATTGATGAGATTGAAAACGGATTTTATTATGAGACCATGCCAAAAATTTGGTCGATTATTCATCTTTTTGCAAGAAAATATAATGTCCAGATTTTTGCTTCTACCCACTCCTGGGAGTGCCTGCAAGCCGCCTCTGAGTGGGTCGAGAGGGTGCCAGAGGATTTCACCCTGATTCAGATACTTGCTCCAAATCGGCACAAATCGATTGCCATGCATTCAGGAAACGCGTTTGTCAGCGCAATGGCACACCATCTGGATGTCCGTTGAGAGGTATCCTTTCGATGCCTGTTACTTCGCAGAAGCCAATAAAAATAACAAAACAAAAGCTGATTCTTGTCGAAGGAAGATCAGATGAGGCGTTTATTTCTGCTCTCTTGCATCATTACGCGATAGAGGACATTCAAGTCTTTGCTATGGACAGCATTGACAAACTTGTCAGCACGCTCAATGCTCTTCAGCCGGGGATTGTGCAATCCGATTTACGGCAGTTGTTGATCCTGGTGGATGCGGACGCCAACCCACAGGAGCAGTTCAATAAAATACAGGCGTCGATCAGGCTGGCGGAACCCTTTACTCTGGATGGGGTGCGCACTCCTTACCCTATTCCAGCACAGCCGGATCAATTTGCGCAAGGCCAGGACATCCCGTCAATCGCCATTTCCCTGCTGCCGGGCAAGGAAGCGCAGGGTGCCATGGAGTCGTTATGCTGGCAGGCCGGTGTTGCGGGACGGGGAGAGTTGCAAGCGTGTATAGAGGCGTTCGGGAACTGTGTCGGATTTACGGTATGGCCCCCGCAAAAGCAGGATAAATTGCGCCTGCGTTGTCTGATAACCGCTTTGAACAAGACCAATCCGGATTTGCCTACCACCAGACTGTGGGATGAGGAGAATATCAAACTGGCCTTGGTGCCATTGAATTCACCGATTTTTTCGCCTCTGGTCGAATTGCTGAAAACGGTCTGGTCTGAGGGGTGTACAACAAACGGAGCCGTGCAGAAGTGATTCCAGGACGCGCGTTTCCTCTATCCCTTCCTGCCAAATAATTTCGCCAATTCCGCCAGGGGGATGCTGGTATAGGTCGGGCGGCCATGGCTGCACTGTCCGGCAAAATCGGTTGTTTCCATCTGCCGCAGCAGGGCGTTCATCTCCTCCAGGGTCAACTTGCGCTGGGCCCGCACTGAGCCATGGCAGGCCATTTTGGCCAGGAGAGGTTCCAGATGGGCCGTGACCTGTGCGGTGCTGCCAAACTGCTGCAGATCGTTGAACAGATCCAAGACCAGGCCGCGCACATCCCCCTCGGCCAGCATGGCAGGCACCTCGCGTACCGCAAAAGCCTGCTTGCCAAAGGGTTCCAGGACAACCCCCACCTCCTGCAGGGCGGGCAGAAAGGTGTGCATCTGCTCGGCCTCTGCGGCAGTCAATTCCAGGATGAGCGGCATCAACAGCCGTTGCCGCTGCAGGGTTTGACTGGCCAGACTTGTTTTGAGTTGTTGATAGACAATGCGTTCATGGGCGGCATGCTGGTCCACCCAGACAATCCCGGCGGCGGTTTGGGCCAGGATGTAGGTGCCATGCACCTGCGCCAACGCCTGCCCCAAGGGAAAATCATGCTGTGGCGAGACAAACAGCGTCGGTTCCGGGGGGGCGACCGGGGGCGACGCCGCAGGGGCCGCGTGGCGAAAAAGAGAGGGCGACCAGTCGCTGCCCTCGCTCACCTTGTACGAGGTGGCCGGTGCGTTGCGGTTGTGTTGGGCAGAAGTGGTGTGCAAAAGATCGTGTCTGGGCCAATGCACCGGTTGCGAGACAGCGGCAGGCAACGGCGCCAGGATGGGATCCGGGTCGTCGGGTTGGCTGGGTTGGGGTTCCGGGCTGGGGGGTGCCTGATAGGTGCGGCTGCCCAGGGTGGCCAAAGCACCCTCAACCGCCCGACGGACCGAGCCGTAGACAAACTGGGCATGTTGAAAACGTACCTCCTGCTTGCTGGGATGCACGTTGACATCCACACTGGCCGGGGGTACTTCTATGAACAGGGCCAAGGCGGGATAGCGGTTGGTAGCCATCAGATCACGATAGCTGTCGCGCAGGGCGGCGATGATGACCTTGTCGCGAATCCATCGCCGGTTGACAAACAGATGGATGCTGCGCGCATTGCTGCGCTGCAGGGTCGGCAGTCCCAGCCAGCCGGAAATTTTCACATCCTCCTGCTCGCTTGCCACCTCCAGACAGTTTTCGATAAAATCAGCCCCGAACACCGCCGCAAGACGTTGCGCCAGCAGATAGTCGCTGCTGCCCGGTCGCACCTCCAGGGCCATTTTGCCGTTGTTGGAAAGGAGAAAATGGCAGTCTGGATAGGCCAGAGCCAGCCGTTGCACCAACTCGGAGATATGCTGTGTTTCTGTGTTATCGGAACTTAAAAATTTAAGGCGGGCCGGGGTGTTGTAGAAGAGATTGCGCACGGTGATTTTGCTGCCGACGGGCATGACCAGCCGGTTTTGTTGTTGCACGACTCCGCCATGCAGGAGCACCCTCAGGCCATCGCTTTGGCTGGCGCTGCGGGTTGCCAACTCCAGATGGGAGACTGAGGCGATGGAGGGCAGCGCCTCCCCGCGAAAACCCAAGGTGCGGATGGCAAAAAGATCGTCGATGGAGGCAATCTTGGAGGTGGCATGCCGTTCCAGCGCCAGCAAAGCCTGTTGATCGTCCATGCCATGGCCATTATCGGTGATCTGGATCAACCGTTTGCCACCCTGTTCGATGGCCAGTTCGATCCGGTTGGCTCTGGCATCCAGGCTGTTTTCGACCAACTCCTTGACAACGGAAGCGGGTCGTTCCACCACCTCTCCGGCGGCAATCTGGTTGGCAAGCTGTTCGGGCAGCCGTTGGATGGTGGGCGGGGGCGGGTTGGTCATCGGCCATCTCTCTTCCAGGCAGGGCAAAAATGGAGCGGGCAACCGGGGCAGTGGGCTTGTTTACGGCAATGGTTTTTGCCATGCTGCACGATGAGGGCATGCAGTTCTCCGAGGATCACCCAATCGGCAGGCAAGGCGGCATGCACCCTCGCCTGAATGGTATCATAACTGGCTGTGGCGGTACACCATTCCAGGCGGGCAAAGAGGCGTTGCGCATAGGTATCGACGACAAAAATGGGCCGTTGCGCACCATAGCAGAGGATGGCGTCCGCAGTCTCCTTGCCGATGCCGGGGATGGCCAGAAGCGTTTGGCGCAGGGGTTGGGTCTCTTGCCGAAAAAGGCGTTCGGGTTGATCGTCGTAGAGGGCCATGAAATCGGCAAAGGCTTTCAGGCGCTGGTATTTGACGCGGAAAAAACCGACGGGGCGCAGCCAGTGCCACCACGTTTCGGCGGGCAGGTGGCGGATGTCCGCCAGGGAGAGATGATCGGCCTGTTTGAGGTTTTGGATCACCTGTTCGACTTGCTGCCAGGCGGTGTTTTGCACCAGAATCGCCCCGATCATCAACTCTGGCAGGGAGTCGGCGGGCCACCAATGTTGTGGGCCATAGGTGGCGAAGAGGGTGTCGTACAAACGGCGCATGGTTTGAGTCCGTGGGATGAGGTTGATCGCCTGCCAGGCTGGCATTATAGTGCACGCACAAGGGACATTGTCGAGTGAGGAGAGCAGAAAAATGGCGACGTTGGAAGAGTGTATCGGCAACACGCCGTTGGTGGCGTTGAGTCGGTTGGGGGCGCAGGTGCCGGGGGTACGGATTTTGGCCAAGCTGGAGGGGAACAATCCGGCGGGATCGGTGAAGGATCGGGCGGCGCACAGCATGTTCATGGGGGCGCTGGCTTCGGGTCGCTTGCGTGAGGGGGTGCGGATTATTGAGCCGACCAGTGGCAATACGGGCATTGCCCTGGCGATGATGGCGGCGCGCTTGCGGATTCCGATTACGTTGGTGATGCCGGAATCGATGTCGATGGAGCGTCGGGCGGTGATGGCGGCCTATGGGGCGGAGTTGGAGTTGACCTCTGATGAGGCGGGCATGGAGGGGGCGATTGACCGGGCCTGGGCGATGGTGCGGGCTGGGCAGGGGATCATGTTCGATCAATTTTCCAACGATGACAACTGGAAGGCCCATTATCGGGGTACGGGTCCAGAGATCTGGCGCGATACCGAGGGGCAGGTGAGCCATTTTGTCAGCTCCATGGGCACGACCGGGACCATCATGGGGGTATCCCGTTATTTGAAGGAGCAGAATCCGGCGGTGCAGATTGTCGGGGTGCATCCAGAGGAGGGCTCCAAGATTCCGGGGATTCGGCGCTGGCCGCAGGAGTATTTACCGAAAATTTTCGATGCCTCGCGGGTGGATCGGATCATGGATGTGTCGGCGGCGGAGGCGCGCGAGATGACGTTGCGCCTGGCGCGGGAGGAGGGGATTTTTGCCGGGCATTCGGCGGGTGGAGCCACAGCAGCCGCCTTGCGGTTGGCGGGTGAGCTGACTTCGGGCGGCTGTGTGGTGGTGATTGTGCCGGATCGGGGCGATCGTTATGTATCGACGGATCTGTTCACCTGACGTTTAGCGGCTGCGCTCCTGGATCTCCTGCCACAGGGTGCGGAAGGCGTCTGCCTCGCTGGATTCGCGGGCGTAGGTAAAGATGGGCGAGCGTTTGACACCCATGGCCTCCATCATGGTGGATTCGGGGAGGCTGTTTTTCAGGAAGATGGGATGTTTTTCCCCGATATTGCGGGTGACGACGCGATGGATGGGTTTTTCCTGGTTGACCATGTTGAAGAAGGGGATGACGCGCAATTTTTTGGTGCGTCGTTTGACCAGGAACTGCACCAGCCGGTTGTAGGCGCGCAGGGAGAGGGGGGTTGGGATCATCGGCACCAGGAGGACATCGGTCATCTGGAAGACATTTTCGATGACCAGTGAAAGTCCTGGGGGGCAATCGATGAACAGATGATCATACTGTTTGGCCAGGGGGGAGACCAGCCGTTCCAGCCCCTGCAGGGGTTTGGAGCTTTTGGCCAGATGGGCGTCCAGGTGGCGATAGGAGATGTCGGAGGGGAGCATATCCAGGTTGGGGTAGCCGGTCATGCGCAGTTGGTTGGAGGTGCGCGCTTTGCTTTGCAGGAGCTCTTCGGATCCGCCCTTAATTTTCGGTTTGACGCAGAGATAGTAGCTGGTGCCTCCCTGGGGGTCGAGATCCCAGATCAAGGTTTGCGCCCCGGCAGCGGCGGAGAGGTAGGCGAGATTGACCGAGGTGGTGGTTTTGCCGACGCCGCCTTTGATATTGTAAACAGAAAAAATTTTCATGGACGCATGACCTGGAAATGGTGTTTGACGAAGGGTCGGCGGGTGACGGATGCGCTTTTGGTGCGCAAGGTGTCTTGAAAGGCAACCGACCAGGGGGTATTCTATACAGGTCGTCTGGAAAGAGCAAAAAGTATCTATGGGCATTCGGTGTAGAAGAAGCGGATGCCTGGGCGCTGTTTTTTGATTTGGGGGAGGGATGCATGAAAGTATCTGTGACCTATGCAGAGGCCAAACAGCAGGCTGTTTTGGATGCCGAGGTGGAGGAGGGGGCCACGGTGGAACAGGCGATCATCCAGTCTGGGATACTGAAAAAGTTTGGAGGTTTGGATTTGGCGGCGCTCAAGACGGGCATTTACGGCAAGCTGGTGCCGTTGACCCAGGCGGTAGCGGCGGGGGATCGGGTTGAGTTGTACCGTCCGGCGTTGGGCAAGCCGCCGAAGAAGAGTGCGGCGGCCAAGGATGCGGCGGCGGGCTCTGAGGAGGAGGCGGCCTGAGCAAGGGGGAAGCGTGGCGTGGCGCGTTATCGGCTGTTGTTGGAGTATGATGGCACGGGCTTTCGGGGCTGGCAGCGGCAGCGGGCGGGGATTGTCACGGTGCAGGGGGTGCTGGAGGAGGGGTTGCAGCGTCTGTTTGGCCATGAGGTAACCTTGATTGGGGCGGGTCGGACGGACACGGGGGTGCATGCGCGTGGGCAGGTGGCCCATTTTGACGCGCAGAAGGCGCGTGAGGGGTGGGTGATTTTGCGGGCCTTGAACGTGTTGACGCCGGAGACGGTGACGGTATTGGCGGTAGACGCGGTGGATGCGGCGTTTCACGCCCGTTTTTCGGCGGTTTATCGGGAGTATCTGTTTCGGATTGTGGCGGGCCGGAGTGCGATGCCCGCCCTGGACCGGCGCCGCGTCTGGCACCATCCTCGGCCTTTGCGGGTGGACTGGATGGAGTCTGCGGCGCAGGCATTGTTGGGAACGCATGATTTTTCGGCTTTTCGGGCTTCGTTTTGCCAGTCGAAGGAGCCGGTCAAGACGATGAGTCGCATGGAGGTGCGGCAGGTGGGGGAGGAGATTCACCTGCGGGTGGGGGCGAATGGATTTTTGCAGCACATGGTACGCAATATTGTTGGGACGTTAAGTTTGATTGGTCGTGGTGAATGGCCGGTTGAGGCGATGGGGGAGATTTTAGCCAGCCGCGACCGTCGCCGGGCCGGACCGACGGTTCCGCCCTGGGGGTTGTATCTGGAAAAGGTGTTGTATCCGGGGCAGGTGCAACAAAATGGCCAGGGGTGAGGATCGGCACTTGCCATTTTTGGAAAAAAGGGCGATAATGTCCTTCTGGTGTGGGGCCGTAGCTCAGATGGGAGAGCGACGCGTTCGCAATGCGTAGGCCAGGGGTTCGATTCCCCTCGGCTCCACCAATTAAAGTCTTAAGACTTTTCTTTGCAAGTTCACCGCCTTTCACGGCGGTTTTTTTTGTGCCTGAAAAGGCCGATATTTCCAACGGTTGGCGCGGTTCTTCTCGTGGGATGCCCGGCCATTTTCCGTACCTTCCTCTCCCGGTTTTCGCCCCTTCTCTTCTCCATCTATTCTCCAAAACCTGTTGGCTTTGCGCCCGGAAGTACGCAATGTGCGTACTTCACAAAAGTCAATCAAAACAGCCATGTATCGAAGTCAACGCCTCCGTACTGGTTTGATTTTCGGTCTCCTGTCGTCAGGGGATTGAAATGGAGTACGGTACGCCAGTTTGAGGCTGGTTTTGGTGGGCGTGGGAGGAGGGTTGAACTGTGGTTCGGGACGGTGTGCGTCCTTTTGGACGATTTGAGGTGAAAACGATCAACCACCCTATCTTTTCGCATGACTTTAAGATACCATGGGCATGGTGGTTGGTGGCGTTGCTGCTCTCTTTTTGCATCCAGTTGCAGATGAGGAAAACATGAACCAACCATCCCCGTTGGCAGAGGCTTGATTCTGTTTGGATAAATGGCTGGGGTGGCCGGTTTTTTCAAGACCTCCTCCTGGCAACCGAGGCGGTTGTCGGTGGCAAGGTGCATCTGAACGGTACACACACCAAGCCCGGCCACGAAACCAACTGGTGGGAGTGGGGAAATGAATACACTGTCCCTCGATTTCAAGGGAGTGGGGAAATGAATACACTGTCCCTCGATTTCACGATTCTATTTGAACAAATGGCTGTGGGCGGCCAGTTTTTTCAAGACATCCCCCTGGCAGTCGGGGTGGTTTGTCGGTGGCAGGGTGCATCTGAACGCTACACGCGCCAAGCCCGGCCACGAAACCAACTGGTGGGAGTGGGGAAATGAATACACTGTCCCCCGATTTTCTCTCGATTTCTGTCCCTCGATTTCGATTGGGAGGAAATGGATGTGCTGTCCCTTGATTTGCGAATTGCCCGAGTAAGGCGTTTCTCTATTTGCCTCGATTTAGGAATATTTATGAACAAGGACCATGTAATAGAATCATTAAAGTCTGAATCTTATCGCATTGAGGAAGATAGTATCTACTCATCAAAAGGGCATTATAATGCTGCTGCGAGGTGGAAGGCACTACATAGTGCGCTTAGTGTTATTAGTATTGTGTGCTCAACTGTTGTGGCATCCTCGGTTTCAGAAGATGTTCGTTCTTTTGGCTTGTTAACTATCAGCAAGTTAGGTATAAACTCAATTGATCATTTCTTCGCCTTTTTAACATTCGCATTTTCTGCTACAGCAGCAATTTCTACATCTCTTATATCTTTCTTGAAGCCAGAGAGGAAGGAAGAAAGTCACCGTATATCTGCTGGAAATTATAATTCACTCAAGAATCGAGCAAGGATCTATCGGACAATAGACCTTATGTCTGATGATAGTATAGATTCTCTAAGAGCTAAGCTTGATTCCATCTCAGAAACAAGGAACAGCTTGAACATGGAAAGTATTCCTATACCAAAATGGGCTTATGCTCTGGCCAAGAAGGGGATTGAAGAGTTGGGGGAAGCAACATACAAAGTTGATACAAAAGGGGTCTAGTACATGTCAGTTCTTAGCTATCTAGAGGGGCGTGCAAGTCAGGCTGTACTACAACAAACAGAAAAAGATTCCATTGAAAGGTCTATAAAAACATTAAGAGCCCGACTTGATAGTAATCTTGGGGAAAAAATTTCTGAACAGATCCAATTCGGATCGTCTACAAGAGGAACTATTCTTCCGCGCCGCATGGATTCTGAGTCGGATATTGATTATATGGTAAGATTCAATGATAGTCAATATACTCCTCAGACTTATTTGAACTGGTTAAAAAGATTCGCACTCAGTAGCTATTCTAAATCTGAGGTGCTTCAGTCAAATCCAGTAATTGTTCTTGAGCTTAACCATATAAAATTCGAATTGGTTCCTGCTGTATTAATAGGTGGCGTACTTAAAATCACATCGTTGCCCACATCTCTGCAAACCAAGCGGAGCGGTGGGCCATGTGAATCTGTCCATCGTCGGCAGTTTGCTGAGATGAGCCGATAGAGACGACAACCGTTATGGCC
>PDZU01000011.1 GCA_002753095.1 Magnetococcales bacterium | reverse complement strand
GCAGCTGGTTTATAGATAGTAACCCAACTGATATTATCTGGAGTGGAATCCTCGTCACATTTCTCCAAGAATGCACGGGTCTCATCTCCAAGTCCATAACGACTTTTAAAAAATTCCTTATTTTTCCGAAGAGTTGAATACTCATCTGCGGAAACAGTATGGGCAATAAATTTGATACATGACTTGCCATTCGGATCAATGTCTTTATAGAAATCGTTCATCATAGTAACTGCATTTTTCTTCCTTTCTATATCCACGATTGATTGTTGCTGATCATATTGAAAAAACATGATAAATGCTTGAACAACCAATATAGTAATGGTTAAATAATCAATCGGGTGCTTTCTTGATCCATTAGATTCTTCCGCCATGTTGGAAATCCCTATATTTTGTGTTGCCGTGAACGATGCATCGCTGGACCTGTGCAAGTTCCTAAAAGACCAGAGAAATATCGCAAGAACGGTGGTGATGCGAGTCATGTACAGAGTAATTGTTGCGAGACAGAGTATATGTCGCAAAAAACAATTGACTACGGTAATCATTATCAATGCGAATTGTCAAGTGGTCGTATGTAAGAGGCCAGGGCAATCGCATTTGAATTTCTTCCGCATCGTTATCCAGGCAACATGGTGCATGTCGGGCTGCCGCCCTCCCAAGGCGTGCCCCTGCGGGGCACAGATTGTGGCGCGCTGCGCCAATTTGCTGCGCAAATTGGCTTGTGTAAAAGCGCGCCAGAAGTCAGGGCTCCGCCCTGACAACCCGCAAGGGGAGATAATCTCCCCTTGACCCCATGCCACTTTCAAATGCAATTGCCATGATGAGAGACCGTTGTGCATGGATTCCGTACAGGGTTCAATACTACCTCAGCTGCACCTGAACCACGGAGGCCATCTCCTGGCTCCAGCGGTAGAGCAGGTCGCTCATGCTGGCGGCAAGGCCATCATGGTCGGACGGATTAAGCGGTTCGCTCATGAATCGGCTCTGCTCGGAGAGAACTGTTTTGCTGTTTTGGCTATCCAGTAAACGCCAACGGGCCTGTAAAGTGACACGGTTGTCAGGCCCCAGTTCAAATTGGCCGATCTGACTGGCCAGACGGTAGCTGGGACGCTCCTGCAACAGTGCGGTCGGCGGTGAAACACGGATACCCTCCAGTTGGTTGGATAGATTCTCCAGCAATACCCGTGATATGTTGTCTCGCAACGTATCACCCCACTGCTCAAATTGGGCCAGTTGCAGATGGTTGCTGCTGCTGCGGGTGACAATGTGGGCACGGTTCAGATAGGGCGGTAACTCCACCGGTTCAATCACCAAGAGTGGTTGCTGCAACAGGGGTGTTTGTCCTGTAGCCGTTTTGATGGTTCCAAGCGCAGGCTTGGGCGTCAAAAGGTAGTAGCGCACCGGAGGGGATCCGGTCACACAACCGCTCAACAGCAGCAAAACTACCCATAAGGCAGGTCGAAACATCAATGAATACCGATGCATGGCAGACTATTTTTCCTTGCCAAAAAGCAATGATTCCGGCTTTGTCTCCAGAAATTCCATGAAGGCACGAATGGATCGCGCCGTGGCAGAGAGTTCGCGGGTTACCTCCATCAGATTATAATGCAGGGGAGCACCAGGATTGAGCATATCCTCAACGCCCGCCAACGTTTTCTCCGTTTGCTGCAACGCCTTTTGTGCCGCATCTGCCGTTTCGTTGAGACGTTTACCCAGCGTGGGAGGCTGGCCGTTCAACTGGACCAGCATCAACTCCAGTTGCGTGCTGATATTCTTGAGAGCGCGCAACGTGTCGCGCAACTCTGGGGCGTTGATGGTACGATTGGTCCCCTTGAGAGTACCATGCAACTCATCAGCCATCTCATGCAGCGGCAGAGATTGCAGCGTCTTCAGCAACAAGGTGATCGATTCGGTAATCTCGCCAATCGAACCGGGCATGGTCGGCATTTCTGGATACTTGCCCGGCATGCTACCCCGCTTCAAAGCCACTTCCGGGTGCATATCCAGTTCAATAATGCGTTGCCCCGTCAAATAGCTGCCGGTTTGCAGTTGCGCCCGCAAGCCCTTCTGGATCAATGCCTCGATCAGGTCATAAGCGGCGCTGTCCATCTCCTCGCCCGGTTTGTCGGCGTGCAGGGCATCGACCCGTTCCGGTTCGATCTGCACCATGACCGGAATGCGGAAGGTGGTGTTTTGCTGATCATATTCCATGCCAATGTCGGTGACCTTGCCGACTTTGATGCCGCGAAACTCCACCGGAGCGCCCATGCCTAAGCCGCGCACCGATTCGTTGAAATAAAGGACGTAGACAATCCGTTTGGAGTAAGCCTGCTCCATGATGGCCGATTTGTCATCATAGAGCCAGAAAGTATGATCATTTTGTGCGACCGCGCCCTCCTTGAGGGAGTCAGGCGTGTCAAAAGCAACACCCCCAGCCAGCAGAGCCTGCAGCGATTCCGTTTTGACCTTTACGCCCTCGGCGCTGATGGAAAGATCCACACCGCTGACCCGCCAAAAACGGGTGTTTTCCTGAACCATGGCATGGTAGGGTGCCCGGACAAATAGGTGCAGATAGACGCTCTTTTTGTTGGGTGCCAGCGTATAACCGAGAATCTCACCGGCAGGAATATCGCGGAAATAGAGCGGCGAACCGCTATCCAGCGAGCCCAAAGTTTCGGTTTGCAGGATATATTTGCCACCGGGGGCGTCCATATGGACCACGGGGGGAGTTTCCAGACCCTTGAAGAAACGGGTGGGTTTGCCCACGCCGGGTTCCAGTTCGATATGGGCACCAGAGACCAGCGTGTCCAGACCGGAAATACCACGCAGGCTCATGCGCGGTCGGACTACCCAAAATTTGCTTTCGTCGCGCAGATAGGGTTCGGCGGCGCGCAGCATGCGGATACCGACCATCACACCGGCTTGATCGTCGCTCAACTGCACCGTTTCTACCTGTCCGACCTCCACCGCTTTATAGGTGACGCGGGTTTTCCCGGCTACCAAACCTTCGGCGGTTTTGAACAAAATTTGGATGGATGGTCCCTGCTCGATCAAGGTCTTGTAGGCCAACCAGATACCGATGGTCATGGCCAACAGAGGCAACAGCCAGACGAGAGAGAGTCCACGGGGGGTATCCGCAACGGCAACCGGCAAAGCCGCCAAGGGATGATGCGCCGCTGTGTTGGCCGTGTCAGCGTCACGAGGGCTACGAGGTTCGGTCATGCGTGTTGCTCCAGTGCATCCCAGATCAGACGCGGATCAAAACAGTGTGTTGCCAGCATGGTGCTGATCACTACCAAGCCGAAGAAGGTGGCCCCCGTACCGGGCTCAATCGTGGAGAGGGTGCCCAATTGTACGATGGCCGTCAGGATGGAGATCAAGAAAATATCGACCATTGACCAGTGGCCAAAGGCCTCGATAAGGCGGTAAAGGGTGGTACGCTCTTTGGGGCGCCAGGGCGAACGGCGCCGAATGGAGAGCAAGAGGAAGGTCAGGATGATCAATTTCATCAAAGGCACGACGATGCTGGCGTAGAAGATCAGTAAAGCCAGAGGCCACAGACCATTCTCAATGAGATGTTGGATACCGCTTAAAATGGTATCTGGATCCCCTTGACCGAAGCGGATGACAGTCATAATGGGCAAAAGATTGGCGGGCAGATAGAGCAGAGCAGCGGTCAACATCAGAGCCCAGGTCAAGGCAAGGCTGCCCGGTTTGCGGGCGTGCAGTCGCGATCCGCAATGGGGGCAGGCGGGCTGAAAATGGCTCTCGGTGGGGGCTCGGAGCAACAACGTACAACACGCGCAACGCAATAAACCAGCCTGGTGTGCGGTGGGCGGAAGAGGTTTGCTGGCAGGCGTCAGCCTTGGCAGAGGCGTGTGGCTGTTGGGCAGGGTGAGCATGCGGCGCAGCGTATGGGCATCGATGGTACGATGGGCAGCGGTGGTGGCGAGGAGCATGCCGAAATAGGCATACAGAGCAATACCAGGACTGACAAAAGCCAAATCACGTAGTTTGACAATGGCGATAACCAGACCAAGGGTATAAACACCACTCATGCTCCAGGGGGAGAGATGATGCAAGGCCCGCATGAGGGGGGCGGCAGCATGGGAGGGAGAACGCTGGCGCAACACGGGCCAGAGCAGGCAGAGCAGGGCCAGCAGTACCAGCAAGGGGGCGAGCAGGCTGGTGAACAAAACCAAAAGGGCCATCAACCAGAGTCCAGATTGGAAAAGCGCGCTTACCCCTTCCAGGAGAGTGCTGGCCTGCATGCGCCCGGCCAACTCCAGATAGAGCAGAGGATGGCTATTGGCAATAACAAAAAGTAGGAGTCCAGTCAGCACCAAGGCCACGGGCAGAAGAGGAGCGTAGGTGCTGCCATGGTAAAGAGGTGTCGCACAACGGACACAGAGAGCGCTTTGTCCGTGCGTTAACGGTGGCAGTTGCTGCAAAGCATCGCAGTGCGGGCAGGCAGCCAATAGAGGAGCGGCAGAGGGCGGGGCAAAAGTGGGCACGGTCGTGATCAGTCCAAGCGGTTTATGCGTAATGTCGGTAAGTGGTGCATGATGACTTCAACCGGTTGACCTTTCAAGTGGCATATTGCAACATGAGCAGGTCGGAATGGGATAGCAGGAGAGAATTGCCAACGGCAGGAGGGAGAAAAATGGTTGAAAATTTATTAAATAACGGATACTTCTTCCGTTTTACGGCATGTGTGCGCCTCTGGCTCATGCTGTTGCCTATCTGTTTGAATGTGCTGCCGGGTGTGGCGTTGGCTGAGAGTGGATCGGCCATGGAAATGCTTTTCAATACGGTGGATGGCAAAAAATTGCGTCTGGCCGATTTGCGCGGCCAAGTGGTGGTGGTCAATTTTTGGGCAACCTGGTGCCCCCCCTGTTTGGAGGAGATACCGGAATTAAACCAGTTTCACGCGCTTTATGCGGACAAAGGGGTGATGGTGCTTGGCGTGACCTACATGGATCCCTCAACGCCGGAGCAGCTTAAGTCCTTCATTGATCGACAGGAGATCCGTTATCCAATCATTTATGGCGATTCGGTCAAACTGAATCAATTGGCCAAGGAGTTGGGCGGGGTGTTTGGCTTGCCGGTGAGCAAATTGTTGGACCGGCAGGGCAAGGTGGTGCAAAGCAAGGTGGGGGGCGTGACTGCAGAAGCGCTGCAGGAAGCCGTCAGGCCATATCTTGGCAAAGCGGTAACGGGCAAGTGAGGGTGAACGGATGGCAATGATCCTGATTTGGAGCACTCTGCCCAAGGAAGAGATGGCCTTGCAACTGGGGCAGCAATTGGTGGAAGAGCAGTTGGTGGCCTGTGCCCACCTGTTGCCGGCTGGGCGTTCCGTTTATCGTTGGCAGGGTGCGCTGCAGCAGGAGGTGGAGTGGACTCTGCTCTTGAAGACTCGAGAATCGCTGTATTCGCAGGTGGAGCGTCGATTGCGGGAGCTGCATCCGTATGAAGTGCCGGAAATCATGGCGACAGCCGTGGTGCAGGTGTGGCAGGGCTATCTGGATTGGGTGCAGGCGTCTGCACCGGAACAGAGCATGGAGAACGCGTAGACAATGGAAAATGTGACGGTGGCGACGGCATTGTTGGCGGGTTTGCTGTCGTTTGTCTCCCCTTGTGTGTTGCCATTGGTGCCGGCCTATATCAGTTTTATGACTGGTGTGTCGGTCGCGGGCATGCGCAGTGGTGCCGAACAGGGCGCGCAACCCTGGCGTATTGCCTTGTATAGCCTTTCGTTCGTGCTGGGGTTTGCGACAGTGTTTGTCATTCTGGGCGCTTCGGCCACCCTGTTGAGTCGGATGTTGTTGCAGTATATTCAGATCCTTGCCCAGGTTGGTGGCGCATTGATCATTCTGTTTGGTCTGCACTACATGGGTGTGTTGCGTGTGGGTGTACTGAATCAAGAGGCACGCTTCAATCTGCAGCAAAAACCACCAGGTTTGTGGGGTGCCTATTTGATTGGTCTGGCTTTTGCGTTCGGATGGACGCCCTGTGTGGGACCGATTTTGGCGGGTATTTTGGCCATTGCCGGTAGCCAGGAGAGTGTACAACAAGGGATCTTCCTGCTTGGAATCTATTCGGCGGGTTTGGGGATACCCTTTATTGTAGCCGGATTGGCGATCAACCGATTTTTTCAATTTTTTACCCGCATAAGAGTCTATTTGCATCGCATTGAGCAGGTGTCGGGTGGTTTGCTGGTGTTGGTGGGCCTGTTGATCCTGATGGGCGGCTTCAATCAACTCGCCATCTTGTTGATGCAATGGTTTCCGGGGTTGGCCAAGGTGGGGTGAGTCAGGTGGAGCAGCGCTGTTTTTCCGATCGTTTGGTGGCCCAGGCCCGCACGAAGCAGTCGCGGGTGATCGTGGGCCTGGATCCACAATTGGAATTTTTCCCAGGATATGTGCAGCAGCGTCTGCGACAGGAAGCAGACCATGCTTTGCTCGAAGAGATGATCGTCCAGTTCAACCAGGTGGTGATACGGGCGACGGCTCCGGTGGCTGTGGCCTACAAGCCGCAGGCCGCCTTCTATGAGCAGTATGGTTTTGCCGGTTTACGGGCCCTGCATCGGACGATTGGTCTGCTGCGGCAGCAGGGTCTGTTGGTGATCATGGATGCCAAGCGCAACGATGTCGCCCATACGGCAGGCGCCTACGCGACAGCTTGGTTGGCGGAGCGCCATCCCCTGTTTGCCGAGGCCAACAGTTGGCAGGTGGATGCCTTGACGGTCAATGGATATTTGGGCAGCGACGGCATTCACCCCTTCCAGGTGGTCAATCCGTCGGCTGGATTGTTTGTCCTCGCCAAGACCTCCAACCCCTCCTCAGGGGAGTTGCAGGATCGAATACTCAAGGATCCTGATCAGGCAGAGGTGACCGTTGCCGAAAAAATGGCGCAACTGGTTGATGGCTGGGGACGGGGAACAGAGGGCAGCGCAGGCTACGGGCAAGTCGGCATGGTGGTTGGGGCGACCTACCCTGAAATGGCGCGGCGCTTGCGGGCCTTGGCACCGCAGGCTCTCATTTTGATGCCGGGAATTGGGGCCCAGGGAGGATCCCTGGATGCAATCGTGGCGGCTGGTGGTGATGATGGCGTGGGTGCCTACGCTGCCTCTTCACGCGGGTTGCTCTATCCTTTTCGCCCAGAGGAGATGCCGGATGACAACTGGGCGCAGCAGGCCGAGGCGCGCATTCAACGGGTGGCATTACAGTTGCGTGAGGCGATTCAAAACCATTTCCGGGCTTGAGTGGTACCTTGGTATCTAAGTTGTCTTGTGCCCGGTTTGGGGCGAACTGTGCTGTGGATACCCCACCTGATCCGGTGGAATTGTGGCGGGAAGTGGAAAAATAAATTGCTTTTTTTGGTGGGAATTGTCATTCTACCCGGCGGCAAGAGCTGTGATGCAGTTGCCTTGCAGGAGGGTGGTCCCAATTGTTTTGGATATTGGTTGCTGTTTTGGTTGGTTGGCAGGCCGCAGAGGGATCCGTAGCGTGCAGGGCTGCTTTGATTGGAGGAGGGCGTGATGGCAGAGTTGGGTTTGTTGGGGGCGGCGGGGGAGTTCAAGGCCAATCTGCTTGATCTGCGGCAGCAGCGTCAGGAGATCATCACGTCCAATGTGGCCAATGCCAACACGCCCGGTTATAAGGCAAAAAGATTTGAATTTGAAGATGTATTGAAAGAGTCGCTGCCGCCACGGGATGAGTTGGCCATGGCGCGGACCTCTGCCACGCATCTGCCAAAAAAATATGATGGTCCGGTTGCTGGGCGCCTGCAGGATGTGGAGACGCCCGTGCCTAAAGGCGATGGCAATAGTGTGGATATGGAGCAGGAGATGGCCATGCAGGCGGCCAACCAGTTGCTTTACAACTATGCCGCCCAGTCGTTGAGCAGCCAGATCGGTACCATGCGCATGGTGATTGACGGTACGACGCGCTAGCACCTCTGACGAGGTACAGAGTCGCGCATTGCAGCAGATCAGAGCAGGAGGTCAGGATGGATTTTTTGACGTCGTTTCGCGTGACAGCATCGGCATTGACAGCAGAGCGGATGCGGATGAACATTACGGCGGAGAATGTGGCCAATGCGCAGACCACGCGGACCGTGGAGGGTGGACCCTACAAGCGGCGTGATCCGGTCTTTGCTGCCCAGCCCTTCGATGAGATGCTGAGCCAGGAGCAGATTGCTGGTTCGACGGGTGTGGCGGTGGAGCGCATTCACATCGATGAGCGTCCGCCACGGCGTCATTATGATCCGAATCACCCGGATGCCAAGGCGGATGGTTATGTGGAGATGCCGAATGTGGATACAGTGACCGAGATGGTCAACATGATGTCGGCGACGCATGCCTATGAGGCGAATGTAACGGTGTTGAATGCTTCCAAGGCGATGGCCTTGAAAGCCTTGGAAATTGGACGTTAATAAAGGAGGATGAGCATGTCATTGCATGGTGTGCCGGGGGTACCGTTGCCCAGCATGTTGCCTTCCCTGACGACCAGTGTGACGGGTAGTGGCAAGGGCGGTGCATGGGAGACCTTTTCGACCGTGCTGGCGCAGCAGGTCAAGGAGACGGATCGTCTACAAAAAGAATCCAAAGACTTGACGGAGCGAGCATTATTGGGTAATGCTGGTGTAAGCTTGCATGAGGCGCAAATTGCGGCGTCGGAAGCGGAGTTGCATTTGCGCTTACTGTTGCAGGTACGCAACAAGGCGTTGGAAGTGTATCACGAAATCATGACGATGCCGACGGCGTAGGCGGCATTCTGGTGGCACCGGGAGGTATGCAGTCTGATGGGTGGACTGAACTGACTGGTGTAAAGGTTGTACCATTCTGAAGTAGTGACTATGGAACTTAAATACCATGGCTGAATCTCCCGCTGTCGCGCCTCAGACGCCCACGAATTTAATCGATACGGTGACCCGCTATTTGGCGCAGTTGCCGTTGGGTGGGCGCAATGGGCTCATTTTGGCGATTGGAATGACCTTGTTGGCGCTGACCGTGATGATTTGGTTTGCCACGCGGCCTGCCTATAAGATGTTGTTTTCGGGTCTGCCGCAGGAGGAGACGGGCAGGATCATCGAGCAATTGAACAAGATGAAGGTGCCCTATCAAATTGGACCGGGCGGCACCTCGGTTGAGGTTCCGGCGGATCGGGTTTATGACCTGCGTTTGGAGTTGGCTACGCAGGGTTTGCCCAAACAGGGTAGCAACGGTGTGGGCTTCGAGTTGTTTGACAAGAGCAATCTTGTCGGCATGACCGACTTTATGCAGCGCATGAATTACCAGCGGGCGTTGCAGGGAGAGTTGGCACGGACGATCGAGAGCGTTACCGCTGTGCATTCGGCGCGGGTGCATTTGGTGCTGCCGAAACCGTCACTCTTTGTGACAGAGACCAAGCCGGCGACGGCGTCGGTGATCATGGAGTTGTCGCGGCCACTGCAGCCCAAACAGGTGGAGGGGATTGTCCATCTGGTGGCGACGGCGGTGGAGGGGTTGGATGAGAGCAATGTTACCTTGTTGGATGGCAAGGGCAATCTGGTTGCGGGTGGACGGGGTTCACCGAAGGATGGTCGTTTGGGTGCCGACGAGACCTTGACGCTGCAGCAGCAGGTAGAGAAGGGCCTGGAAGATCGGGCTCAGGCCATGTTGGACAAGGTGGTTGGTATCAGTACCAGTGGTGTCAGTCGCAGCATTGTGCGGATTACGGCAGATTTGGATCTGTCACGCACGGAGCGCCAGGAAGAGATTTATGATCCGGCTGGGCAGGGTGGTGTTCCCCGCAGTGAGCAGTCGGTCAATGAGAATAGTCGTGGTGATTTTGGTGTGGGCGGGACGCCTGGGGTACGGGCCAATGATGCCAACGACAGTGCCAAAAGTGGATCGAGTGGGTCGACGCAAAGCCGCAACACGGAGCGCGACACGATCAACTATGAAATTTCCAAGACCATCAACAAGACGTTGTTACCGGTTGGGACAATCAAGAAATTGTCCATAGCGGTGTTGGTGGATACGCCGGAAGAGAGTGCCAGTGGTGAAAAGACTGGCAACAAGAAGCGCTCTGAAGAGGAGATGAATCGTCTGCAGAAAATTGTTGAGCGGGCGGTTGGGTTTGACAACAAGCGGGGTGATACCATCGAGATGGCCAGTGTGCCTTTCGAGCGGGTGCCCACGGCAGAAGATACTTCGCCACGTTTCTGGCAGTCGGCGGATTTTTGGCTACAGTTCCTGTTGGGTTCGGCGATTTTGGCCTTGCTGATGTTGGTATTGAAGCCGATGATCGAGGAGTTCCTGCTGGGCGAGCGGGTGCCGGAGAGTACGGGCATTCCGGCGGCGGTGGCCGAGTTGGATCAGCAGCTGGTGGCGGAGGGTGTGGGTGCTTTGCCATCGGAAGAGCCGATGCGTTTACGTACCCCGGATCGCAGCATCAAGTTGGCACAGCAGATGATCAACGACAATCCGGAGGAGGCTCGCGAGATTATCCGGAGCTGGATGGCGCAGGATTAGTGTATTCCTGAGTCGTCGAGGGGCAGTAGGAAAACGGGAAAGCCCAATAATCCAGCAAGGGTATGGATGTCCGGGCGGTTTGGCTAGATAATTCTGTTTGCAGCGGATGGAGTGCATATGGACACACAGGCATGGGAGAGCGCTGGTGGTGATTCCGTTTCCCGGCGTGGAACCTCCGCCAAAATGCGGTTGAGTGGCAAAGAGAAGGCGGGAATTTTTCTGTTGTCGCTGCCGGATGAAGATGCCAAGAAGATCATGGAGGGGATGCAGGAGAGTGAGTTGCGCGAGATCTCCCGGGTTATCTCCCGCATGGGGGTGATGCCGCCGGATGCGGTACAGACGGTTCGGCAGGAGTTTCTCGATAAGTTTGAGTTGAAGATGTATGATGTGCGTGGTGGGCAGAATCGGGTGCGCGATCTGCTGACCAAGACGCTCGGTAAAGAGCGTGCGCGTCAACTATTGAAAGAGGTTCAGACGGGTCCAAAGAGCACGCCGTGGGAGGTAATGAACGGCATGGAGCCGGCTCTGGTTGCCACTTTTCTGGCCGCAGAACATCCGCAGAGTGTTACCCTGATTGTTTCCCAACTGCAACAAGAGCACGCCGCGCAGGTCATTGATCATCTTTCCACAGAGATGCAGCAGCAGGTGGTTTATCGCATGGCGCGCATGAACACGTTGCCGCCTGGGGCGTTGGAGGATATTGAGGCGTCGTTGTTGACGGAGTTGAATGCCTTGGGTGTAGCACGCAGTGGGCGGCAGCAGGAGGGTGGCGGCACCAAGAAGGTTGCCGAGTTGTTGAACCTGATGAGTCGGGAGATTTCCGACAAGCTGTTGGCCTATCTGGATGAAGAGGACAATCCGCTGGCGGAGAGCGTGCGCAAGGAGATGTTCTTGTTTGAAGATCTCTTGTTGATGGATGACCGCAGCTTTCAGACTTTGTTGCGTGAGATTTCCAACGATGAGTTGTTGACGGCGATGAAGGGTGCAGACGATCGTTTGCGGGAAAAATTCTTCCAGAACATGTCCGAGCGTGCCGCAGAGATGCTGCGTGAAGATTTGGAGTTGTTGGGACCGGTCAAGGTGGTGGATGTGGAGGGTGCCCAGCAGTCTATTCTCAAGGCGGCGCGTCGATTGGAGGCGGAGGGTTCGATTGTGATTATGGGCAAGGGTTCCGACGATATGGTGATGTAGGGGATGGGTATTCGTTCCGCAGCAGAGAGAGTGGTGGCTTTCCGGCGGCGCTCCATCGGCATGGACCGAGCAACGAACGCCAAGCGATGTTCCAGAGGGTTTTATGGCACGTGCTGCGGTTAAAGGGTGGGTGTCCGCCCTGCCAAAGAGTGGTCCTGCGGGGGGCGTATCTGTGCGGCGCGTGTAAAAGTTGCACATTTGCTTATGTCAAGAAATCAGGCGGGAAGGGGTAGCATGGCGGTTCTCTTAGAGAGTGTCATCAAGCAGGAAGAGCTGGATGTCGAGCCGCAGCGGGTCTCTTTTCGGGATCTGATTGCCGAGTCTGGTTCGCACCGGGAGAAGTTTATCCATTATTTGCCGGATGGTGCGTTGCCAAGGGAAGAGAAGGAGAAGAAGCCGCCAGAGTTGACGCTGGAGGAGATCCATCATCGTCGTCTGGAAGCCATTGAGCGGGAGACCTATCAGAAGGCTTTTGCGGCGGGCGAGGAGGCGGGGTTGGCTTTGGGTGAGCAGGCCATGGAGCGCGAGATGGGGCGTTTGTTGCCTCAATTTGAAGCGGTTCTGCGGCAGTTGGATGGTTTACCGAAGCGTATCTTTGCCAGTGCAGAGCGTTTTCTGGTTGAGACGAGCATTCTTTTGGTGCGGGAGTTGGTTGCCCATGAGTTATCGGTCAACCCGGAGGAGCTTCTGCACCGGGTGCAGCGTTTACTGAATCAGGCGGCGGGTCGGCGCGATATCGTTATTTACGTCGCCCCGGACAGTGCCGCGTTATTACAACAGTTGCCTGGGTTTGAAAAGTTGCGCATTGAGGCGGATGGTTCGGTGGGGCCTGGGTCTGTGCGCATGAGTAGTGATTTTGGTGGCATGGAGGATGATCTGGAGCGGCAACTGGCCGACATGGAGGCGGGTATACGCAGTTATCTGGTGGACCGTCTGCGTTCCAGTGGTGCTGAGGATATGGCAACGGCGGTGACGCAGTATGGGGAGCGTCTAGCAGCGCAGGGTCGGGAGTTGTTTGTACCTGGGGTGGCGGCACCGGTAGCTGGCAATCGTCAAGCGGTTGTTGCGGATGTAGCGGCGCCTGCTGCTCAGGCGGGGGAGGGGGCATGGCGTTCGTCGGCGGCCTCCGCCGTAGGGGCGGTGCGGTTGGAGGAGATTGCGGACGCTTTGGCCGATCAGGCGCAGGGCCATGAGGAGCAGTGGCATCCCAGTCGAAGTGGTTCCAGTTTGGTAGGATCCATTTTGGCGGAGGAGGATGCGGCGTATGATGAGGAGGATGACGCTTCCTATATGGAGGAGACCATTGTTTCGACGGCGTTTTCGCCACGGGTGAGCAACAACCAGTGGTCGGAGTCGGCGGAGGAGCCAGTTGCGGCGGAGCAGGGATCTGCTGCCGCCCTGGACGAGCCTGTTGCGGAGGTGTTGCCAGAGGTTGAGGGTGGAGTGGAGGATTCGGATCATGTTTCCATGGCGGGGATAGATCTGGAGGGGTTGGCGGAGTCTGAGTCAGCCGCTTTGGCGGCCTTGGCGAGGATGGCAGCAGAGGCGCAAGAGGCTGCGGTGCCCAAGAAGGAAGACGATGAAGTCGCTTGAGATTCCCTGGTCTGATTATCAGGTTTCTGGACGCAGCAAACTGGGGTTATTGCGTACCGGTCAGGTGGTGCAGGTGGTTGGTTTGCTGGTAGAGGGGGATGGACCGGCGGCCTCCATTGGGGATATGTGTCAGATTTGGCCGGAGGATGGCACCGAGCCGATCAAGGCGGAGGTGGTTGGTTTTCGCAATCGCTCCTTGTTGTTGATGCCTTTGGGGCCGTTGCGTGGCATTCATCCGGGCAGTCGTATTGTCTCCTTTGGTCGCCCGGAAGATGTGGCGGTGGGCGAGGCGTTATTGGGGCGGGTCATTGATCCAATGGGGGCACCGTTGGATGGTGGCCCGCTTTTGGTTTTGCCGGAGCGGGTACCGTTGTATGCGGATCCGGTCAACCCCATGGTGCGGCGGCGGATTGATACTGCCATTGATCTGGGTGTGCGGGCCATCAATGGCTTGTTGACGGTGGGGTTGGGGCAGCGGGTTGGTATTTTTTCTGGTTCTGGCGTGGGTAAGAGTACTCTGCTGGGCATGATGGCCCGGTACACGTCGGCGGATGTGAATGTGATTGCGCTGGTCGGCGAGCGTGGCCGTGAGGTGGTGGAGTTCATTGAGCGGGATTTAGGCCCTGAAGGGATGGCCCGTTCGGTGGTGGTGGTGGCCACCTCTGATCAACCGCCATTGTTGCGTTTGCGGGCGGCCTTTTTGGCCACGGCGATTGCGGAGTATTTCCGGGCCCGGCAGCAGCATGTGTTGTTGTTGATGGATTCGGTGACCCGTTTTGCCATGGCCCAGCGCGAGGTGGGGTTGACGCGTGGTGAACCGCCGACGACGCGCGGTTATCCGCCATCCACTTTCATGTTGTTGCCGCGTTTGTTGGAGCGGACAGGCCGTGATGAGGGGGATGGCAGTATTACCGGGTTATATACGATCCTGGTGGAGGGGGATGATCTACAGGATCCGGTTGCGGATGCGGTGCGTGGTATTTTGGACGGTCATATTGTTTTGTCCCGTGCCTTGGCGGCGGCGAATCATTATCCGGCCATTGATGTATTGGAATCTTTGTCTCGTTTGATGGAATCGTTGGTTGATGTCAAGCAGAAGCGTTGGGCGGGGCGGTTGCGCGAGGCGTTGGCCACCTATAGCCGGGCCGAGGATATGATCAACATTGGGGCTTATGTGGCGGGCAGTAATCCGCAGATTGATAACGCTTTGAAGTTGATTGCGCCCATACGCAACTATTTGCGGCAAGCGGTGGAGCAGGGGAGTCCCATGGAGGAGAGTGTGCGGCAGTTGGGGGCTCTTTTTCCGGGATCGAATTAAAATTAAAAATTTTTGCGGGGTGCAGGGCAAAGCCCTGCCTGTCATGTGCGGCGTTTAAGATAAGCAAATGCGTAGCATTTGCGCACGCCGCACCAATCTGTGCTCCGCAGGGGCACGCTCCTGGAGGGCGGACGCCCGAATTTTAACATCGCGCACCATGATTGATTTTATCATTTTCAATCAATTCCATCATCAAATCAACAAGAAACCACATCCCATTTTTCACTCCTCTTTGCGATGTACCGAGCGGATATTATTGGCCCGATAGGTGCCATCTCTGCCGGGAGATACCTCAAATTCGATCAATTCGCCTGGGAGAGGGATATGTTCGGGATCGGTTAATTCCGAGACGTGGACATAGATATTGTTCCGGCGGCACTTGGCGAAGCCGTAGCCTTTATCGGCGAAGTAGACGGTGACGATGGCTTGTTCGATGGAACCCAGGGTAAGGTTATCGCCGGTTTCTGCGACGTGCAGCATTTTCTCGCCGGGGTGCAGGGTGATTTCGGTGGCGATCAACCCTTCCGACTCCGAACCGGAGCCCACCACGAATTCGACCACGTCGTTGACCCGCAGGGGTAGATGGCGGCCGATGTGGGGCAGGATCAAGAAGCGGATCATTTCCGAGGCTTGGTTACGGATGGTGAGGTAGCCTGAGCCGTCTCCTTCCAGGGAAGCCACTTGGCCGATCATGCGTCCGCCCATGACCAGGACGGAGCAGGCTTGTGGGCGTCCTTCTTTGCCGGGTTTAATGACAAATTGCACGTGGTCATTTTCCTGGATCACCGCCTGACCCACCACATAGCTCATGTGGAAATAGATCTCCCGGTATTCATTTTCGTCGGTAAAATATTGGATGAAGCCGAAGCCACGTTCTTTTTTGAAGGCAGTTACCTTACCAAATTGCACCGCATCTTCTTCTGGTTCTTCTTCGTTTTTCGGGCGGCACTCGCCCATGGGTTGGGTTGTCAGGTAGTGCTGGGCTGCGGCCTGCCAAAAAATAGCGTAGCTGCGTATTGGCGATTTAACGCCCTGCAGTTTGCAGAGGGGTTGTTCGATATAATAGTCAGGCAGGGCACGATTTTGTTGCAGGCCGGCCAGGGAGTGGATAGGGAGTCGTTCGTTTTCACTCAGTGGCGGGTGGTGCAGTAGAATGGCGTTGCCGTGGGCCCGTTCGCAGAGTTGCTGGGCGATATCCACGGCTGTACCCAGGTAGTCAAAGAGATGGTGATCCAGAGAGATACGGCTGCAGGGGCCGCTGGCGATGGCCATTTTGCAGGAGAAGCCGGTGCTGGCGTAGGGAATATGGCGTGTGACGTTTTCCTGGATTTGAATGGCGCATTGCACGGCTTGTTCTGGTAGTCGAAAAGCGGCCAAGAGGCCATCTCCCAGGGAACGGACTGGTTCGCCATCCAATTGGCGTATCTGCTCTTTGGCGATGGCGTAGAAGCGGCTGAATAGGGCAACCCAATCCGCTTCCGCCAAAGCAGTTTTCAGAGCTTCCGTGTTATGGATGCGGATGGAACAGAACGATTGGCACGGGGCGATAATCATGACGGTGCGGAGGAGTCCTGTTCAGCCGGAGCCTGGGATGTGGAGGGTGGGGCAGCACGGCGAATGGAGTGAATCACGACCTGTTCGGCTGGCACATCCTGCCAACCGGTACGCACTTGTTCGATACGTTCCACCACATCCATGCCTTGCACCACTTGGCCGAAGACGGCGTAGCCGAAGTCGCGGGTGCCATGGTCCAGGAAGGCGTTATCCACCGAGTTGATAAAAAATTGTGCGGTGGCGCTATCCTTGTTATTGGTACGGGCCATGGCGATGGTGCCGCGCAGATTTTTGAGACCGTTATCGGCTTCATTTTTGATGGGGGGATTGGTACTCTTTTGTTGCATATCCGTGCTGAATCCGCCACCCTGAACCATGAACCCTTTGATTACCCGATGAAAGATGGTTCCATCGTAAAATTGGGCGTCCACATAGTCGAGGAAATTTTTGACGCTAATGGGGGCTTTTTCCGCATCCAGTGCGATGGTGATTTCACCCAGAGAAGTTTTTAGCACCACCATTTGTTTTCCTCCAGCTAAGTTCAGTAAGTTTCCGGCGGCAGGCAATGCAGCGGGAACGGTTAAAAAAATCCAACACGCCAACAGGGCGGAACAGAGACGGGTCATCATGCGCGGACGGTCCTGGCCACAAGAGTTCTCTCGTAACGGACTGCGGGGCAGTCGTTGTAGCGACACAGTTTAGGCAAGTTTGAGGGTTCCCGTCAATGCTGCAACCGAGGGTATCCTTTGATTATGCAGATATTGGCGGAGCTCGTCATGTATTTGGGTAGCAATCAGCGGATTACGGAAGAGGGTAGTCCCGATACCGATGGCGTTGGCGCCGGCCAGAAAAAACTCAATGGCATCGTTGGTGCAGGAGATACCGCCTTGGCCGATGATTGGGATGGCCAGGGGTTTGGTGAGTTGGTAGAGTTGCCAGACTTTCAGCAGGGCGATTGGTTTGATGGCTGGCCCGGAGAGGCCGCCTTGTCGGTTGCCGAGGATGGGGCGGCGTTGTTGTATATCGACCGCCATGCCCATGAGGGTATTGATTGCGGACAGGGCGTCACTGCCGGCGTCGATGGCGGCACGGGCGATTTGGTTCATGTTGGTCACGTTGGGAGAAAGTTTGGTGATGATGGGTTTGCGGGTGGCTTGGCGGACTGCTGCGACCACATCGGCTGCCGAGCAGGGGTCGGCACCGAAGGCGGCTCCCCCTTCCTTGACATTGGGGCAGGAGATGTTGATCTCAATGCCATCTATCGGGCTGTTATCGAAAATCCGTGCCACTTCGCCATATTCGGTTATCGTGGATCCGGCGATGTTGGCGATGAGGCGGGTTGGTAGCGAGGCGATGCGGGGGAGGATTTCTTCGGCGACGGTACGGGCGCCGGGGTTTTGCAAGCCGATGGCGTTGAGCATGCCCGATGGGGTTTCGGCGAGGCGTGGGGGTGGGTTGCCTTGGCGTGCTTCCAGGGTGGTTCCTTTGAGGCAGATGGCACCGATTTTATTGAAGTCGAAGCTGTCGATGGCGTTGAGTTCTTCGGCGAAGCCCGCGCACCCGGAGAGGAGTACGATTGGTGAATTCAGGGTAATGCCGGCCAAGTTGACGGAGAGGGGATTTGGGTTATTCATGGGTAGATTCAGGGGGATGATAGGGATAATAGAAACAATTGCGGGTCCAGGGGGGTCACCCCCCTGGCGGGTCCAGGGCGGAGCCCTGGGAATTTAATCTTTTGATCTTAATCTTTTATCTTTTGGCGCGCTTTTCACGATAAGCCGACGCGGTTTTTGCGTCGGCGCAGCGCGCCATATTGACGCTGGCTGTCCGTATTGGCGCGCTTTTGTGCGCCAATACGGACAGCCTTCAATTGTCTTTGCCCGCAGGAGAATCCGTGCCAACGGGGTTAAAAGTCGGGCTCCGCCCTCCCAAAGAGTGCCCCTGCGGGGCACAGATTGGGGCGCGCTGCGCAGATTTGGCTGCGCCAAATCTGCTTTCGTAAAAGCGCGCCATCACAGCAAGGGCTCCGCCCTTGCATCCCGCCAGGGGCGATGATCGCCCCTGGACCCCGCAATGATTTAAAAGATAAAAAGGCAAACAACTCAGCTGAGCAGCTAAAAATCCCCTACGCCTCCTGCCACTCCGGCATGACAATTCCCTCACCTTCCAAAACAACCGCCAACGCCCGCGCCAAAACCTGCAAATCATCCCGACTGGTCGCCTCCATACGCGCCACCAAAGCCGGTTGCGTATTGGAAACCCGCAACAACCACCAACCCTGCTCAGTACGTACCCGTACCCCATCAATCGCCGAAAACTCAGCCCCCTCCGCCTCCAACCGCGCCCGAATCCGCTCCATCACCTGAAACTTGCGCGCATCCGGACAATCCAAACGCAACTCCGGCGAAGAGAAACTCTCCGGCAAACTGCGTAAACGCTCCGAAAGCGTCTCCGGTCCACTGGATACCAACTCAATCAAACGCACCGCCGCATACAACGCATCGTCATAACCCAAATAACGATCCGCGAAAAACAGATGACCACTCATCTCCCCACCCAAAGGAGCCGCAGTCTCCCGCATCTTGGTCTTGACCAACGAATGACCCGTCTTCCACATCAACGGTTGCCCCCCAGCCTCGGCAACCGCATCAAAAAGCAACTGCGAACACTTGACGTCCCCAATGATGGTGGTGCCAGGCTGCTGCGCCAAAATCTGCCGGGCAAACAGGATCATCAAACGATCCCCCCAGATAATCTTGCCATGCTCGTCCAAAGCACCAATACGGTCGCCATCACCATCAAAAGCGATCCCCAACTCCGCATCCGTCTCCTGCATATGATGCCACAACGCCCGTAAATTGGCCGGAATAGTCGGATCTGGATGATGATTGGGAAAATCACCATCAACCTCTGCATAAAGTACCTCACCCGCTACCCCAGGCAGCCGATTCAACATCTCCGGCGCAACAACACCCGTCGCTCCATTGCCACAGTCCAAAACAACCTGAATGGAACGCCCCGGCCTGTAATCACTCAAAATACGCTGCAGATAACGCTCCAAAACCCGTCCCGTGCGAATCTCCGCCGCCGACGCCTGCGGACTAACACCCGCCTGCAAGCGCTGCCGTAACGCCTGAATCTCCTGCCCATACACGGAACGACCATCCCGCACCATCTTCAAACCATTGTACTCCGGCGGGTTGTGACTGCCCGTCAGCATGATGGCCGCATCCGCCTCAAAATGGTAGTTGGCAAAATAAAGCGCAGGCGTGGGCAACAAACCACAGTCAATCACCTCCGCACCACCCGCAGCCAACCCGGTAGCCAAAGCCTTGGCCAATTCCGGTGAAGAGTGGCGCCCATCTCGCCCAATGACAATACGCATGGCCTCGCTGCGACTGCGCAACGCCTGAACATGATCGGCAAAAACAATGCCTAAATCATGAACAAATCCCTCAGACAGTTCGCTGCCCGCCACGCCACGAATGTCATATTCACGAAAAATATGTGCGAGATCAGACACGGCCCACTCCTACATAATGAAAACCAGCCTGACGCATGCTCTCAGGCACATAAACATTGCGCAAATCACAAAAAAGATACCCACCACGCATGCCCGCCTTGATGCGTGGCAAATCCAAATTGCGAAATTGATTCCACTCCGTGAGGAGAATCACCCCATCTACCCCCTCGCACGCCTCATAGGCACTCGTGCAATAGTGCAAGTCCGGTAAATACCGCCGGGCCGCCGCCATCGCCTCAGGATCAAATACCCGTAAACGCGCCCCACCCTGCTGCAACATGGGCAAAATGGTCAACGCCGGCGCCTCACGCATATCATCCGTGTTGGGCTTGAACGCCAAACCTAACACCGCCAACGTGCTACCCCGCAACTGCTCGCCCATGGCCGCCATAATCTTGTGCGCCATGCGTACCTTCTGCTGCTCGTTGGCCGCAATGACACCCTCAACAATCGTCATCGGCTCCCCATGCTGCGCCGCCGTGCGGGTCAAGGCAATCGTATCCTTGGGAAAACACGAACCCCCATATCCCGGCCCAGGATGAAGAAATTTGCCCCCAATCCGACGGTCCAACCCCATCCCCTTGGCAACCGCATGCACATCCGCACCAACCCGCTCACACAGGTTGGCAATCTGATTGATGTACATGATCTTGGTGGCCAAAAAGGCGTTGGCCGCATATTTGGTCAACTCAGCCGTGACAATATTGGTCACCAGAATGGGCGTCTCGATCAAAAATAACGGTCGATACAGACTACGCAAAGCCACCTCCGCGCGGCTGTCTTCCACGCCAATCACGACCCGGTCAGGCCGCATAAAATCCTCAATCGCTGACCCCTCCCGCAAAAATTCCGGGTTGGAGGCCATGGCAAAATCAGCCTCTGGATTGGTCTCGCGAATGAGCGCCGCCACCTGCGCCCCAGTGCCAACCGGTACCGTGGATTTGGTCACAACCGTCGTAAAGTTCTTGATATGTGGCGCTACCTGACGGGCTGCCTCATACACATA
This sequence comes from Magnetococcales bacterium, assembly GCA_002753095.1. Lineage (GTDB taxonomy): Bacteria > Pseudomonadota > Magnetococcia > Magnetococcales > Magnetaquicoccaceae > Magnetaquicoccus. The sequence continues at coordinate 36,799 of PDZU01000011.1, read as the reverse complement.
CTGCAGATCCGCCGCCCCATCGCCACGCCGCTCCGGTGTGCCAACCGCAATAAAAACCAATGCGCTGTGCCGTACCGCCTCCGCCAACGAGGTGGTAAAATGTAAACGGCCCGCCGCACTGTTACGCTCCACCAGCATTTCCAGCCCAGGCTCATAAATGGGAATCTCCCCACGCTGCAAACGGGCCACCTTGTCCGCATCGTTATCGACACACGTAACATCCACGCCGAATTCGGAAAAACATGCCCCCGATACCAGTCCGACGTAACCTGAGCCGATAATGGTGATTCGCATATCTGATCCTGAAAGTTAAGAGGCCGTAGAATGAACAGACCACTGGCCCAGTTGTGTGTTCAAGAAAGGCAATAGCCTGGAACGCATCTCCGCCTGCTCCAAAGCTAAAGCCAAATTGGCCATCTGGAAACCAACCTTGTCTCCGCAGTCATAACGGGTGCCCTGAAAGCGAAAACCATAAATGGGATGCTTCTGCATCATCATGGCCATGGCGTCGGTCAACTGAATCTCACCACCCGCACCGGTCTGCCGTTTGCCCAAAAGTGAGAAAATGTCTGGATGAAGAATGTAACGTCCAATAATGGCCATGCGCGAAGGCGCCACCTGCGGCGCCGGCTTTTCCACCAGTCCCTTGGCCTGCACCAGAACAGCATTACCCCCGCTACCCTCCAGCGGATCCAGGATTCCATACTTGTTGGTCTCTTGCTGCTCCACCTCCATGATGGCTACCATCGGCTGCTGTAACGACTCAAATTGATCACACATCTGCTGCATGACCGGCGCATGCTCCGGGCCAGACCAAACCAAATCATCCGGCAGCAAAATGGCAAACGGCGCATCCCCAACCAGATGTCGCGCACACCAAATGGCATGCCCCAACCCCAAAGGCTCGTTTTGCCGTGTGTAAATCAAACATCCTGCCGTGGGCACCAAACCACGCACTTGCTGCAAAGGATCCAAACGGTTGCGACCACGCAACGTCTCCTCCAACTCTGGAGTATAGTCAAAATGGTCAGCCAACATCTCCTTGCCCCGGCCAGTGACAAAAACAATCCGCTCAATCCCAGCCGCAAAAGCCTCCTCCACGGCATACTGAACCAGTGGCTTGTCCACAACGGTCAGCATCTCCTTGGGCATGGCTTTGGTGGCAGGCAAAAAACGGGTTCCCAGGCCGGCAACGGGAATAACAGCAGTGCGAGGTCTCATCCGAGGATCTTAATCACCAGTAAAAGGGTCGGTGGCACGTCCCTGTGCCAAGGTCACACGGTGACCCAGGCAACCCGGTACGACGGCAGACGCAAATAATCAATTGTTCTTGGCACCCTGGTTGACCCAGTTGCGCAAAACCTGAATTTCGCAGGGGGTGAGGCGCTTGCGATTGTGCGGCATGCGAATGCCAGCCCGACCCTCCACCAAAACATTGAGATTACTCACCATGGCATTGCCCGGAACCACAATCGGCCCAAAACGGGTGCCCTTCATGAGCCCCTCATAGCTCTCCAGATTGAGACCACTATAGGCGACACCGGGGCCATCCGCCCGATGGCATTCCAAACAACGGTATTGCAGAATGGGCATGACATCACTCTTGAAGCTGACCAGAGAAGTCTCTTCGGCAGCCGATCCCACGCTGACGAACGCCAGAGAAGCGGAGAGAATCGCCCACATCAACCCGGTTTTTTTTCTGGAATGGCCGTGCATCGGTTTCTCCTTGCGGTTTAATTTTGTAACCCCCAATAGCCGGGGTAAAAATTTTTTTGGTTAGTGAGCAGGCCACACAACTGCGCCCGACCCATACGGATGGGAAAGATTATAACCTCTTTTTTTCCTGAAGCAAACGAACAAAAGCATCGGCAGGCAATGGCCGACTATAGAAAAAGCCCTGAATTTCATCGATACGATTTTCTGCAATAAAATTAAGCTGTTCCATTGTTTCTACCCCTTCAGCAACGACCTGCAAACGCAAGCTTTTGCCCATGGCGACGATGGCCTGAACAATCGCCACATCATCCGCATGATGGGGCAAATCGCGGATGAAGGAGCGATCAATCTTCAAGGTTTGGATGGGAAATCGCTTCAGGTAACTCAAAGAGGAATAGCCGGTGCCAAAGTCGTCTATGGCAATGGAAAGCCCCAAAGAGCGCAAACGGGTCAATACCTGGATGGCCTCCTCCACATTTTCCACCATCATGCTCTCGGTGATCTCCAGTTCCAGAGAGTCAGCAGCCAGACCAGACTCTTCCAGTATATTGGCGATCAGCGCATAGAGTCCGGGTTGGCGAAATTGCCGGGCAGACAGGTTGACCGCTACCTTGAGGGGCGCAAAACCCGCATCCAGCCAAGCACGGGTCTGACGGCAAGCGGTGGAGAGAATCCACTCCCCCATGGGAATGACCAGCCCACTCTCCTCTGCCACCGGAATAAACTCCCCAGGGGAGATCATGCCGCTGCCAGGATGGTTCCATCGGACCAGGGCTTCCATGCCAATGATCTGATTGGTTTTGACATCCACCTTGGGCTGGTAGTGCAGAATGAACTGTTGCAGATCCAGTGCCGTGCGGAGATCCTTTTCCACCAATAGGCGCCGGTCTACTTGATCCCCCATGGCAGGCTTGTAAAACTGATAGGTGTCCCGCCCGGCATTCTTGGCACGGGTCAGGGCGATTTCGGCATTTTTGACCAAAGCCAAGGGTTGATCCCCATCGTCTGGATAAAAGGTGATGCCAATACTGGTGGTGACATGCAATTCGGTCTGGCTGATGGAAAATGGGTGGGCAATCGCCTTGACCAATTTGTTGACCACCACCAGCGCATCTTCCGGTTGGCGAACTTCACGCAGGATAAAGGCAAAAGTATCCCCGCCCATGCGCGCAAAAGTATCCCCCTCACGGATGAACTCACGCAAACGGCCCGCAATCTCCTGCAGCAACTGATCACCACTCAAATAGTTCAGTTGATTGTTGATGTTCTGAAAGCGGTCTATGTCGAAGAATAAAATCAACAGACGGGTGCTGCTGCGACTGGCATGGCCAATGGCCTGGGTCAGACGGTCCATGAACAGATCCCTGTTTGGCAGACCGGTCAAAGTATCATGCTGCCCAGCGTAACGCAGTGCTTGATCACGCGCCTGCAAAGGGGTCAGATCATGAAAGACGCTGATGTAATGGCTGGGCTGTCCGGCATGATCGGCAATGGCCGTAATGGTGGCAAACTGGGGATATGCCTCACCATTTTTGCGTCGGTTCCAGAGTTCCCCCTTCCAATGGCCATGCTGGGCGATCTCCTGCCACATTTTTTCGTAGAACGAAGGGGGCTGCCGATTGGAACGCAGCAGGCGCGGTGATTGTCCAATGGCCTCGTCCGCCGCATAGCCGGTAATGGCCGTAAAGGCCGGATTGACCGCCAGGATCGTGCCAAAACGATCAGTGATCATCACCCCCTCTACCGCATGTTCCAGAACATTTTGGGTGATGTTGAGCTGCTTTTCGGCCTCGTTGAGCGCCCCCTCAAAAATGGTTGTGGCCAGCTTGAGCCGCTCTTCCGTTTGCCGTTTCTGTTGCGAGAGTTGCTGAATGGTCAACAAATCCCGATAACCACGCAAAGCAATGGTCACGGCGCTGATCAATTTTTGACTGGTCAGCTCGGTCTTTTCCCGATAATCGTTGATGTCGTACTCGGCGATCACCTTTAGTTCTGGAGCCTGCCCCGCCTGCCCCGTGCGTAAAATGATCCGAACCAAGGAGTTGTGCAACTGTTCACGAACCTGCCGTACCAGATCCAAGCCGGCATGGTCGGTCTCCATGACCACATCCAGCAACAGCACGGCTATCTGAGTCTCCCTCTGCAACAATGCATAAGCTTCGGCTGCCGTGTAAGCGTGCAAGAAGGCGACAGGACGCTGGTCGAAGCGCAACTCCCGCAACACCAGACGGGTGAGTTTGTGCACATCCTCGTCATCATCGACCACCAATATCACCCACGGCCCCTGGGTTGACGCAACAGGAGGTCGGTCTTCGGGGGGGCGAGTCGTTGCGCTCGTTGGCGTGCTGCTCGACAGTTCCTGCTCTTCCGACATAGGAAATTGCTCGTTATTTTCTTAATGCTTGAGAGATGCCCTGCGGCCATTGTCCGACAGGAGAGTTGCCACAACCTTGCCGTTTACGCCGACGTCGGGGTGTAAATCACCCGAATCAACGTGGAAGCTTGACATGTTTTGCAGCAAATTGCCAGTCTTTTTACGGTTGTGTGGATTCTGTGCAATCGCGCATCAGATTTGCATTAACCAAACAGAGCCAAAAGCGACGCACCCGGAGTGCTTCGGGGCGGAAAAAGTGAAAAAACAATAATAAATCAAACCAAGTGGAGGTTATCATGGTGTTGAACGGACCAAAAGTCCCTGTCGGAATTTTGTTGCTGTTGTCTGTGGCGCTGCTCAACCAAGGCTGCGTTGAAAACCGCGCCCAGGCTGGGGCCGGTGTCGGCGCGCTGGGTGGAGGGTTGGTGGGCAGTCTTGTCGGTCCATCTAAAAATCGTGGACAAAATGCCTTGATCGGCGCCGCCGTCGGTGGGTTGGCAGGCTATGCCGTTGGCAACGAAATGGATAAACAGGATCGACAACGGGTCAATCAAGCCTACGAACGGACCCCGGATCATCAACCCGTGGCCTGGACCAATCCCAATAATGGCCATCAATATACCGTGGTCCCCCGCTCCACCACCCAAAATGCCAACGGGCAACCCTGCCGCCAGGCAGAAATTGAGTCAGTCATCGACGGTCGGCGCGAGACCGTCGTCAAAATGGCCTGTCGTCGTCCAGACGGTGCGTGGGAGTTTTGACGTAAGTCAGGAGCAACCCTTGCGCAAGATAAAAGGAAATTTACAGCGCAAAAATGATTTTTGCGCGCAAGCAAAAATCAAATTGACAAATGACGGGTGGGAAGTTATCTTTTCGCAAATCTTTAAGTGGGGCGCTTTCTGCCACGAGCGGCAGAGCGTATTGGGCGAAGCTAAACGGGTATAGGGAGTTGGATAATGGCGAATTCCTCGTCTGGCCACGGACACGTACATCACTGGGAAACCAGTGTGGCGCCGATGTTGATTGTGGGTGGTATATTGTTCGCGGTCGTTTTTGCCTTCATTGGCTGGTTCAGCTACAACAGCACCATGCTGGCCGTTGTCAGTGCTGGGGTCGGTACGCCATTGCTGCTGGCGGGCATTGCCAAGTGGACGGGTGAGGCTCTGACCCAAAAACCGCTGGTGGAAGGTTTGTCCCCGGCTGCCATGCCGATCTTCATCATCTCGGAGGTTTTCATCTTCCTGTCCCTGTTTGCCGGCTACTGGACCATGCGTCTGTCGGCTGGGGCAGACTGGCCCCCGGCTGGCACACCAACCAACTTCAATTTGGTTTTGCCGATCATCATGACGGTCATTCTGGTGGCCTCCAGTTGGACCTATCACGTGGCAGAAGCGAAATTGGAGCACAACGATAAGGCGGGCTTCAAGAGTTGGGTGCTGATCTCCATCGTGTTGGGTGTCATCTTCCTGGGCTGCACCTTCTACGAGTACAGCCATCTGCTGCACATGAAGTTCACCCCGTCCACCAATGCCTACAGTTCGGCGTTCTACTCCATCACCGGCTTCCATGCCTCGCATGTGTTGGTGGGTCTGGGCATCTTTGTGACCATCCTGCTGGCTGCCATGCGTGGTTTGACCAACAAATATCTGACCTTCTGTGCGGGTCTGTATTGGCACTTTGTGGACATTGTCTGGTTCTTCGTCGCCTCTCAGGTCTACTACTGGTAGAAGTGGTGCGGGATCCGATAATGGGACGCCGTGGGATAATCTGGCTGCTCCTGGTGATTTGGATGGCCGGTGCCGTTGAGGCACTGGCCTTTTCCAAACCAACGGAAAATTCGGAGATCGATCCAAACCTGTTTCGCATCGATCAAGAAAAATATCTGGGCGTTCGCTTTGGTACCGGGTTGACATTGCTGGACGAAACGGGGGCAACCATTCCATTCGAGCAGTTTCCGAATCGGCCCTTTATCCTGGTTCCAGCCTATTATACCTGTGATGGTTCCTGCTTTACGGTAGGTGGTGCGCTGCGCAGCCTTCTCAAGGAGGTGAAGACGCTGCGGACGGTTGAAGATTATAATGTGTTATTTATCTCTTTCGACAAAAACGATTCGATGGCGACGATCAATTCATTTCGTCAGTATCTGGGTCTGAGCAGGGATCAAGCACCGGGCTGGTATGTGACCATCTTCCAGAATCCAGAATTGATCCAGCCAGAGATGGCAAAATTTGGCTATAAATTTTTTTGGTCGCCCCGGGATAAGACCTTTTTCCATCCCACCGTCATTCTGATCATGAATGCGGAGGGACGGGTGCATCGTTATCTGAATGTAATGAATGCCACGGCCAAGGACATTGAACTGGCGCTTTTGGAGGCAAAGTCCAATCAGTTTCGCCCTTCTGAAACGCTGGATTACTTGGTAAGTCTTTGCTATAGCTATAATTTTAAAGAAGGTCGTTACACAGTAAACATTCCGGTATTCATCGGAGCCGGATCATTCGTATTGGGGATTGGATTGCTGCTTGGTTCACTGGGCATTTATCGCCTGATACATCGACGCAAGAACACTAGACAATGAGGAGAACATTCATGAAACGGGTAGTTTCCGCGATGGCCATGTTGGGCCTCGGGTTGACGGCTCTCCTGGCGCAGGCAGGCGCGCCGGGGGCAGTGCCGGACCCTGCAGCCAGTTGGAACCATCTGTGGCGTGACGTACTGATCGATTTATTCATTATTGGTGCGGTGTTTCTTGCGGCGGGCTTATATTGGGTGTTCAAGTATCGGGCCACCCGTGAAGGTCAGGTGGGCGAGGGGCCTAAGTTGAGCAAAATGGCTGCCATCAGTTTTGCCGCAGTGCCAGCCTTCTTGTTCATGGCGGACGACTTCTATCTGGCCGCCAAAGGGTGGACGGTCTGGAATGAGTATCGCAACGTGCCCCGCAACGCCTTGGAGGTGAAGGTCACCGGCAGTATGTGGACCTGGAGCTTTGAATACGAAAATGGTGTCACCACCATCTTCGATCCAGACTCCAAAACCGGCGATGGTCTGGTGGTCCCGGTGGGTAAGCCGGTGGTCCTGCGCATGAACTCTGTGGACGTGGTTCACTCCTTCTTTTTGCCGGAACATCGGGTCAAAGAGGACTTGATGCCGGGTCGGGTGACCTACTTGTGGTTCCAGCCCAAGGCAGTGGGCGAAACCATCGCCACCTGTTCCGAATATTGCGGCAATCGCCACTCCTTCATGTGGACCAAGGTCAAGGCTGTTCCGCAGGCGGAGTTTGACCAGTGGCTGGCCAACATGAAGAAGGGTGGCCAGGGCGCCTGATTCAGATTTGTCGCACTTATGACCTTCAACGGATAATCGGAAGGATTTGATCGTATGAGTACAGCATCCTCAGGATTTAAACTGTCGGAGTGGATCTTTACCACCGACCACAAGCGCATTGGCATTCTCTATCTGATTGGCTCGATTGCCGCCTTTGCCCTGGCGGGTATTATGGCGCTGTTGATTCGTATCGAGCAGTCATCGCCGGGTGCAACCATTGTTTCTGATGTCTATACTGGTGGTGAACAATACAATGTTTGGCTCTATTTTCATGGCGCCGCCATGATCCTGGGCTTTTTGATCCCCGGTTTGACCGGGTTTGCCGCCAACTACTTGATCCCGCTAATGATCGGTGCCAAGGATGTGGCGTTTCCCCGCATCAATGCCCTCTCTGTATGGTTGTTCTGGGCTGGTATCGTGGTGGCGCTGCTGACCTTTGTCGTGCCCGACAAGCCGGACTTTATGTGGACCGGTTATCCGCCCTATTCCATCAAATCTGGTGGCAACTTGGCGCTGTATGTCTTCACGGTCCATCTGATTGGTTTCTCTTCCATTCTGGCGTCGGTCAACTTTTTGGTCACCATCATCTACATGCGTGCTCCCGGCATGGGGTGGATGCAGTTGAACATGTTCATCTGGGGCAGCTTTACGGCTCTGATCATCCAGTTGGTCTTCGTGCCGGTGTTGGCAGCGGCAGTCACCTTGTTGCTGTTTGATCGCTATCTCGGCACCCACTTCTATGATCCCTCTAACGGTGGGGATGTGCTGCTTTATCAAAACCTGTTCTGGTTTTATTCCCATCCGGCGGTCTATGTCATCTTCCTGCCGGCCATGGGTATCTTCTACGAAATCTATGCCACCATGGCCAAAAACCGTATCTTCAACTATAAGGCGGCGGTCTATGGCATGATTGGTATTGTGGTGGTTGCCGGTGAAGTGTGGGTGCATCATCTCTACTACTCTGGTATGCCGGACTGGATTCGCATCGGGCAGATGGTGACTACCCTGCTGATTTCGGTGCCTGTGGGTCTCATGACCATCTCTATGTTCGGAACCCTTTATAAAGGTGCCATCACCTTCAACATTCCCATGTATTATGGGGTGGCTGCTCTCTACCTGTTGTTGATTGGTGGTTTGACCGGTATTCCGTTGGCCATGACCGTGATGGCAGTGCATCTGGGTGAAACCTCCTTTACCCACGCCCACTTCCACTTCATCATGGGTATCTTTGCCACCTTCTCGGTCTTTGCTGCCGTGGACTTTTGGTTTCCAAAAATCTCTGGGCGCATGCTGCATGTGGGGCGGGCCAAAGTTGGTTTCTGGTTGAACTTCATCGGTGTCAATGTCACCTTCTGGCCGCTCTTCATCATCGGTGTCGATGGCATGCCCCGTCGTTATTGGGACTATTCACAGTTCCCGGCCTACTTTGCCGACTACCATAAAGTGGCCACCATCGGTGCCTTCATTGTTGCCGTCGGCATGATCATCACCGTCAGCAACTGGCTTTTTAGCGCGATCAGTGGTGAAAAGGCCGGCAACAATCCTTGGGGTTCTAAATCGCTGGAGTGGACCCATACGGAGACGCCGCCAGGACCGGGCAACTTCCCCAAAGATGTGGTGGTGGATGCCGAGTGGACACCCTATAACTACTCCCGCTAAAGCGTTCGTCGGGTTGGAGTAGGCGGTAACAAGGCCGGGAGGGAGACCTCCCGGCTCTTTTGTGGCACGCCGTCTATTTAATCAGAGTCATCCAGGCAAAGGCAGACATCATGGAACAAGAGCATATCACTCCGGAGTTACGCAAAAAAATGAATCGCGCTGGCGTGGTGTTTTTTATCCTCGCCGTTATCTTGGTTGGGTACCTGACCCAGAATTTTCGCAAAGAGTATGATCCGACTGCGCGGGCTGAAGTTAAAGCGCAAAAATTGAAAGAAAAGATGGATAAAGCTGAAAAACTGGAATCACCCCCCCCTGTTCCCCCGCAATGACTTGATGCAGGTGAATCCCCGCCAAGCGCATTTTTTTGCTGACAGAATCCCCACACTGGTTTATCATCAAAAGTTCTGACGAATCATGACGTAATGTGACAGTCGAAAGTACCACACACCACCATGGAGGAGGTGTGTGGCTTGATCTGTTTTCTTTGTCCATGGGGAGAAGATGGGATGAAGGATTTAAAATTAGGGATAAAACTGGGCTTGGGTTTTGGGTTGGTATTGGTTTTAACCTTTATGGTTGCTTTGACAGGATATAATGGCATTAATGGTGTGGCCAGTCGTTTGGATAAAAGCCAGGATCTGGCGCAGCTGATTGAATATGTCAATCGGGCCATGCAGTCAGAAAAAAACTTCATCATGCGCAAAGAGATGAAATATGTCGCCGATAATCAAAAAGCGCAGGATGATTTTAAAAAGCAGGCCATTCTGGATCGCGATCTGAAATTTCATAGCGCCGAAGATAAATCACAGCTTGATGCGGTGATCAATGGCATGGAGTTGTACGGCAAATCCTTTGCGCGTTATGTGGAGTTGGAAAAAAAGCGCGATGAGAGTTTGGTGCGAATCCGCGATGTTGCCGACAATGTGGTGCGGGTGGAAGTGACCAAGATGCAGGAGGACCAAACCCGCAAATTGCAGGAAACGTTGCGGGAACAAGGATCGCAATCGGCATCGGAACGGGCTGCGGTCTTGGAAGATCGCGCCGATAAAGTGGCCAGAGCAGGGCAAATGCTCATCGATTTTAAGGACGCCCGCATTGGTGAAAAAGAGATTTTTATCACCTCCGGCAAAGATGAAAGATTCATCCAGCGCAATTTGGATGGCAGTCAAAATACTTTAAAAGTGGCCAATGAACTGTTGCCGCGTTTTAAGCAAGCGGGCAACATTGAGCAGACTAAAAAGATCATTGCCGGCGTCGAACAATATCGGAAAGAGATGGCGGCCAGTATTGAGGCCATTCGCGAGCAAAATAAGGCGGAGCAGGAGTTGGTTGCGGCAAGACGTGCAGCAGAAGAGAAATTGGATCATGTCATTCTGGGCCAACAGGAGAAGGCTCATGCCGAGGTCTCCTCTTCGGTGACCATGATCAGCAGCGCCAGTGTCGGGGCGATCTTGATTGGGGTGATCATTGCGGTATTTTTGACCCGTGCCCTGGTTGCAGCCTTGACCATGGGGGTGGTCTTTGCGCAGCGTATTGCCGCAGGTGATCTTTCTGCCACCATTGACTTGCATCAGAAGGATGAAGTTGGTCAGTTGGCGGAGACGCTCAAGCGGATGGTGGACAAGTTACGTGAGGTGATCAGCGAGGTCTCGACGGCGGCGGAGCAGGTTTCCATCGGCAGCAATGAGATCTCGGACGCGGCGCAAAATTTATCGCAGGGGGCGACCAATCAGGCGGCCTCCATCGAGGAGACCTCTTCGGCCATGGAGGAGATGTCTTCCAACATTCAGCAAAACTCGGGCAATGCGAGCACGACGCAAACCATTGCCCAGCAGGCAGCCCGTGATGCAGAGGAGGGTGGTCAGGCGGTGGGTGAGGCGGTGCAGGCCATGCGCGAGATTGCCTCCAAGATTGGCATCATCGAGGAGATTGCCCGCCAGACCAATTTGTTGGCCTTGAATGCGGCCATCGAGGCGGCGCGGGCCGGTGAGCATGGCAAGGGGTTTGCGGTGGTGGCGGCGGAGGTGCGCAAGTTGGCGGAGCGCAGTCAGACGGCAGCGGGTGAAATCAGCCAACTTTCCGCTTCCAGCGTGGGTGTGGCTGAGCGGGCCGGTGGCATCATCAACAAACTGGTGCCGGATATTCAGAAGACGGCTGGGTTGATTCAGGAGATTACGGTTTCCAGCCAGGAGCAGAGCCAGGGAGCGGGGCAGATTAATCAGGCGATTCAGCAGTTGGATCATGTGATTCAACAGAATGCGGGTGCTTCTGAGGAGATGGCGGCGACGGCAGAGGAGTTGAGTGCGCAGGCGGACATGATGAGCCAATCCATCTCATTCTTCAAGATTGGTGCTGCGCAAGGGGCGCCGGTGCACAAGAAGAGGTCGCCGGTGGCCAAGGCCAAGCCCGTGCCAGCAGGCAAGGTGCAGATGACTGGGGCCAAGCGAACCAGCACTGCCAAGGCATTACCGGCGCCTGCCAAGAAGGGGAGTGGTGTGGATCTGAAAATGAACCACGCGGATGATGAGTTTGAGAGTTTTTAGTGCTTGCAGCAGTGCCGTAGTAGGAAACGGTCAGAGACCAGGAGGGCAACCTCCTGGTTTTTTTTGTGCTGTAGTGTTTCAGTCTCCTGGCGGCAGGGCCTGCCACTGTTTGGGCAAGGGGTAGTGCAGCCAGCGTTCTGAGACCTGTGCGCTGGTGGCAGGGTCCATGCGCAGGGGTGTGCCCCAGACACGTTGGCTGTTCAATTTATGGGTGGCGTCGATCACGAAACGACCGGTCTCTTTATCAAGGATCAGGTCACGGCTGGGATCGGCACGGGTGACCCAGGCCCAGAGCAGATCGTTCCAGGCGCTGGGATCGATCTCCTGGTCCACGAGCCAAAGTTGATCGGCCCCGGCCCCGGGGGGAACCTGTTGCAGAATGGTGTTGGCGATATGGACAGCTTCTGCATCGTTGCTTTTGTGGATGCGGGCGACGGCCATGCGGCCATTGGCCAGGCAGTGCAGGTCGAGGAGATTGGGGAGCATCTCTTTGAGTCGCTCTTGCCAGGAGGCCTGCTGCTGCAGTGGGGCCATGGGCGGGGCGGCCTGTTGTTCGGGACCGAGCTTGCGGGTGGCATCGATGCCCATTTTCCCCCCCAAGCCGGGCAGGGGTGAGGCAAAGTCCAGGTAGTCGATGGGGGTATTGCCAAGAATCTGCAGGTCGCGTTGGCTGTGTACGTGGCTGGCGATGGCCTGGGCCACGGCTTCCCAGTTATCGACGGGCACCTCGGCATCGACCACCACGATGACCTTGGTATAGAGAAACTGGCGCAGGAAGCCCCAGATGCCGGCCATGACCCGGAAGGCGTGTCCTGGGTAGCCCTTGTGCAGCGAGACGACGGCCAAACGGTAGGAGCAGGCGGCCATGTTCAGGTGAAAATGGGCAATTTCCGGGAACTGCTGGCGCAGCAGGGGGACGAAGATATGGTTGAGGGCCAGGGCGAGCATGGCCGGTTCATCGGGGGGGCGACCGGTATAGGTGGAGAGGTAGATGGGGTGGCGGCGCATGGTCATGCAGTGTACCGTGAAGACGGGAAACGGTTCGACTTCGTTGTAGTAGCCGGTATGGTCACCGAATGGTCCTTCCGGGGCCAGATCCTGCAGGTTGACCGTTCCTTCCAGGATAATTTCTGCGTAGGCCGGTACGGGCAGGGGGACGGTGAGGGCAGGGGCGGTATCGACCCGTTTTTCGCGCAGCAGACCGGCGAAGGCGTATTCGGAGAGGGTTTCCGGGATGGGGGTGACGGCGGCCAACAGGGTTCCTGGATCACAGCCGATGGCCACGGCCACTGGGATCTCTTTGGCATAGGCACGGGCATGTTGGGCGCCGCCGCGATGTTTGAGCCAGCGCATAATCAGGCGGTTGCGGGAGAGTTTTTGCATGCGATAGACCCCGATATTGATGGGACCGCCCTCTGGGCCTTGGGTGATCACCAGGGGCCAAGTGAGCAGAGGTCCGGCATCATTGGGCCAGCAGGTTTGCATGGGCAGACGATCCAGGTTGACCTGATCACCGCGCAGGACAACCTCCTGGCAGGGGGGCTTGGTGAGGGTGCGGGTGGGCATATGGCGCACCCGACTGAGGCGGCCGAGCAGGGCGCTGGCATCGGCGAGAGAGGTGGGGGGTTGGGGTTGTTTAAGCTGGGCCATCAGGGAGCCCAGTTGCGCCAGTTCCGGCAGGGTGCGACCGATGGCCATGGCGACCCGTTCCTGGGTGCCGAACAGGTTGGCCAACAGCGGCATGTGACTTCCTTTGACCTGTTCAAAGAGGATGGCTGGTCCTTGATTGGCCAACAAACGGCGGGCGATTTCGGTCACCTCCAGGACGGGATCCACGCTGGTGCTGACCCGAACCAGTTGTCCGCTTTGTTCCAAAAGGTGGATGAAGGCGCGCAGATCAAGGAAGGATTTGCTCGAAGAAAGAGGGCTCATGCGTGTGGTTCCAGGGCGGGATGATTGGGTAAGGAGTCACCGAGATGGTCTATGATCCAGGAGCGCAGGTGGTGGTGAATTGTCAAGAGAAGGGGTGTTTGTTCCACCAGAGCGCGCAAGTTGCTCAAAACCCGTTCCGGGTGGTCCGGGTATTCATGGGCCAGTTGGTTGCGCAGTTGGCGCAAAGCCAACCAGGCACTGACAGAAGGGATGATGCGGCGTTTTTCTGCCCGCTGCAGGATGTCGAGAAAGCTCTCCTGTTCCGACCACTCCAATAAAATCTGCATGAGGGTGGGGAGAACTCTCCTGCCCAGGCTGTCTTGCAATTTGCCGAAACGAAAGGCCAATTGGTCCAAGATACGCAGTTCTTCGGGTGCAAAAGCCTCCAGGGTTGTGCCCTGCAAAGCGGGCAAAAGGTTGGCCTCCTGCCAAGCGCTTTGCAACAGTTGCTGATGGCGTTGGCATTCCGCAAGGGCGGAATGCAAGGCAGCGGGGAGTTCCGCATGCGGGATCATAGCAGGACTCCGCTCTGTTCCGCGATGCGGTGAATGGCTTGTGCCGGCAGGCCAGCGGCGGGGGCGGGCAGAATATCGATCCGTTGTTCACCGAGTTGTTGTTGGGCCAGGGCAACAAAGCGGGCCATGGCCCAGGGGAGTTCATCCAGGGTTTGCTGGTAATGGCTGATGTAGAGATCAATATCGCCGCCGTGCCGTTGTTCATCCAGGCGGGAGCCAAAAAGACGAATGCGGGCCTGTGGACCAAAAATATCGTGGGTCAACTGTTTGAAAAGATCAATCTGTTGTGGGTCCAAGCGCATGGGGGTCATCCTGGAGATGGTTGGCCAGTGGAGCGACTATTGGCAGTATAAAAGCAGGCGCCTCGATAAAAAAGGGGTGACATCCCGGCTGATTTGTCTGCGGGTAAAGGCATGGAGAGGCTGTGTGGCCTGGCGCAGAAAGTTTGGCGAACCATCAACAACGCTTCCCACCGGGGGCGGATAGCGTTAGAATTCGCCCAGTCTGGCCCAATGCACCTTTCAGGAGTCGTATGATGTCACAGCCTACCATGACCCATTTTGGATTCAGCGAAGTACCTTTTGCGGAAAAGGTGGTTAAAGTCAGGCAGGTATTTGATTCCGTAGCGGGCAACTATGATCTGATGAATGATCTGATGTCGTTGGGGATCCACCGCCTGTGGAAACAGTTTGCCATCCGACGTCTGCGCATTCGACCGGAGCAGCATTTTTTGGATGTGGCGGGGGGCACGGGAGATTTGGCCCGTTTGATCCACGCCGAACTGGCGGGTACGGGACAGGTGGTGATCTATGACATCAACGCCAACATGTTGGAACGGGGTCGGCAGCGTCTGGTGGATGAGGGGCGGATTCATGGCTTGCACTGGACCCAGGGCAATGCCGAAGAGCTACCCTTTGCCGATAACAGCTTCCACGGGGTGACCATTGGTTTTGGCATTCGCAATGTGACCCAGATCGAGAGTGCTTTTCGTGAGATGGTGCGGGTGTTGCGTCCAGGCGGGGTGTTGATGTGTCTGGAGTTTTCCCGCGTGGCCATTCCCTTTTTGCAACCGGTTTATGATGCTTATTCTTTCAATGTATTGCCGGAGTTGGGCCATTGGGTGGCCAAGGATCGGGAGGCGTATCAATACTTGGCGGAATCGATTCGTCGTTTTCCACCCCAGGAGGAGTTGGTTCGGTTGTTGACGGAGTGTGGGTTGTATGGAGTTCGCTATCACAATCTCAGCGCAGGCATTGCGGCTGTGCATGTCGGCAGAAAGGTGTAACGATGAGTTCCTGGTTTGCAACACCGCTGAAATGGTTGCCATCGCCGCTGACGGCGGTTGGTTTGAGCGTTACCTTGAATCTGTTTTTCCAGCGTTATCCTGAACTGAAGGTCCGCCTAGCCGAATTGGCGGGCAAGGTGTTTCAGTTTGATGTGGAGGATCTGGAGCAGTCGTTTTTTATGGTGGTGGATGAGGGGGGAGAGGTGCGCATTCACACCTATTCTGACGCGCTGGCGCATGTCACCATGGCGGGCAGCAGTGGGGCCTTTCTGGCGCTGCTGTTCAATACCAAGGATCCCGATTCATTGTTTTTCTCGCGAGAGTTGAAGCTGTCTGGGGAGACGGATACCGGGTTGCATTTTAAAAATATTTTGGACAACGTGGAGGTGGATTGGCAACGGGAGTTGGCGCCCTGGTTGGGGGAGAAGCTGGCCGGCATGACCTTGCGTTCTGTGGAGCAGGTGCAACAGGTGTTTGGGCAGGGTATGGAGCGGCTGGATGGTGGTGTTGAGAGCTGGATGGGCGAGCGCAGTCTGCCACGGCAGGCCGAATGGCAGGATTTTCGGGCAGAGATGGAGGCGTTGGTGGAGCGGAGCGACCGTTTGGCGCGGGCCATTGGCCGGGTGGAGAGGCGGCGGGCGCTGGCGCAGGCTTCCGTTGTGGCTGCCGAAGGGGTGCCGCCGGGTGCTGTTGATGCACTGACTGCGGTGGTTTGACGCCGCGATGTTGGGACACTATCGATCCATTCGCCGCCTGACGGCGATTATTTTGATTTTGGCGCATTATGATGTGGAGCCATTGTCTACGTTGTCGTTGCCGTTTCGCTTGTTGACCTGGGTGATGGGGTTGCGTCCGGCGGTGCGTCGGGTGCGACGTGAGTCGCCGCAGGTCCGTTTGCGCAAGGCCATGGAGGAGTTGGGGCCGACCTTTATCAAATTTGGTCAGGCGCTGTCGACCCGCACGGAGATCCTGCCGGATGATTTCAGTGTGGAGATGAAAAAATTGCAGGATGATGTACCGCCGTTTCCTTTTGCCCAGGTGGAAGAGATTATCCACAAAGATTTGGGGGGGCCGGTTGAGCAATTTTTCCGGGTTTTTGATCCGCAGCCGGTGGCTTCTGCCTCCATGGCCCAGGTGCATCGGGCGGTTACTTTGGCCGGGCGGGATGTAGCGGTCAAGGTGATGCGACCCAATGTGGTGGCTTTGGTGGAGCTGGATATTCGCATGCTGACCACTTTGGCCGAGTTGGTGGATGCCTATGTGCCGGTGTGGAAGCGCATGCGTTCCAAGCAGGTGGTGGCGGAGTTTGCGGCTTCGATTCGCAACGAGATCAATTTTCAGATTGAGGCTTCGCGGGCGCAAAAGTTTCGGGAAAATTTCCGCGAGGATCGGGAGATGCGGGTACCCGCCGTGATCTGGCCTCTCTCGACACGGCGGGTTTTGACTTTGGAGTGGATCGACGGGGTACCGATTGACGAGATGGTCAACCATCCGGCGGATGGCAAACTGGATCCGGTGCTTATTTCCAAAAATATTGTCACCAGCTTTTTTAAGCAGGTGTTTCGCGATGGATATTTTCATGCCGATCAACATCCGGGCAATATTTTTGTGTTGGCGGATGGGACGTTGGCCATTCTGGATTTTGGCATCGTGGGGCGGGTGAGTCGTCAGGATCGTATGGTGTTGGCCCGTATACTTCAGGGGTTTTTGCAGCGGGATTATCGTCTGGTGGCGGAAATGCATGTGGCGGCGGGTTATGTGCCGCATGATACCAACATCGATGCGTTTGAGGAGGCTTGTCAAATGTTGGCGGAGCCTATTTTCGGGCAACCGCTGAAGGATATTTCCATTGGCAATCTGTTGGCGGAACTGTTCAAGGTGACCGAGCAGTTTGACATGGCGGTGCAACCCCATTTGCTTTTGTTGCAGAAGACCATGCTGGTGTTGGAGGGGGTGGGTCGAGAGATCAATCCAGACCTGAACATGTGGGAGTTGTCTGGGCCGTTGATTCGTGATTGGATGGCGGACAACCTGGGACCAAAAGGGCGTTTGCAGGAAGCCGGGGCCCAGGCGAAAAAATTGTACAGTGCGGCAACTTTGGTGCCGGACATTATTGTGAATGGTTTGGAACGCCTCAACCAGGACCAGTTTCAACTGCGGATTCATCCCAGTGCTTTGGAGGGGTTGGAACGGACGGTGGCGCGGGGCTTGCGCAGTCAAACCTGGGCCATTGTTGGGGGAACCCTTTTTTTGGGCAGTGGCATGTTGCTGTTGGGGGGTGTTTCGGCCTGGTGGTATGGGCCGTCCATGACGGGAGCGTTGGTCAGCTATCTGCTCAGTATCATGCCGGGGGAGCGCTGACCCTGGTTGGATAAGATAAAATACGTATGGGAGTCTGTCTCCGGCCTACAGGCAACGTGTCATGACCCTTGATCTGCGTGGGAAATACATATTTTCCTTTCTTCTATTGGTTTTGATCGCCATTGTCACGGCCAATATCTATCTGGAATATACGTTGGGTGAGTGGTTGGAGACGCAACTGGTCACTGAGTTGCGGCGCCATGCGACGGTGGGCCGTCTATTGGCGGAATCTCCAGAGTCTGTGTCGGATAATAAGGACTTCGATCGTTTCGTAAATATTTTCGGTCATGATCCTGACATTAGAATAACTTATATTAGTGATGATGGTCGAGTATTGGGGGATTCGCACCGGAGCGGAGCGGCGTTGCGGGCCATGGAGAACCATCGCAGTCGTCCGGAGGTGGTAGCGGCCTTGCAGGAGGGGTTTGGGATTAGTCGCCGGGAGTCGGCGACGTTGGAGCAGGGCATGTTGTATGTGGCGTTGCCTTTTCGGCAGCCGGAGGGGGGGCAGGGGGTGGTACGGGCGGCGGTGCCGTTGGAGGGGGTACAGGCGTTGACCAGTCGGTTACGTTTGTCGATTATTGTGGCGGGTTTAATTGCCATCATGACGGCGATTTCGTTGAGTGGATTGTTTGCGCATTGGACCACCCATTCGCAGCGTCATGTGATTGCCTGTGCGCAGACGATGGCGCATTCTGCCCGTGCGCCGCGCATTGAGATTCACGCGGATGATGCTTTGGCTGGTTTGGCCAGTTCGCTCAACCTATTGGCTGAGGAGAAGAATGAGACGTTGGCATTGTTGGCGGAGCGGCAATCGCAGATGTTGGCGGTATTGCAGAGCATGCATGAGGGGGTGATTGCGCTGGATGGTCGGTTGATGATCACGCTGATGAACCGTTCGGTGATGGAGTTGTTGCGGTTGCAGCAGGCGCCGGTGGGGGAGGCGGTACAGCATATATTGCCGCAGCGGATGAGTGCCCAGTTGGGGTTGGAGCGGTTACATTTGCCGTCGCAACCCTTTTCGACGGAGTTTGAGTTGGAGGGGCCGGTGGTACGGCGGGTAGCGGCGGTGGTGACGCCGTTGCATGAGCATCCGGGTCATGTCATTGTGTTGCGGGATGTGACGGAGAAGCGGCGTTTGGATGCGATGCGGCGTGATTTTGTGGCCAATGTTTCGCATGAGTTGCGCACGCCGGTGAGTGTGTTGCAGGCCAATGCCCAGACGTTGTTGGAGGGGGCTTTGGAGGATAAGAAGTACAGTCGGATTTTGGTGAGCGCCATGGAGCGCAACGCCAGTCGTTTGGGTAAGTTGATTGCTGATCTGCTGGATCTTTCCCGTTTGGAGGCGGATCAATTTACCATGGAGATTCAATCGTTATCTTTGTTATCGGTTGTGCAGGATGTGGTGGATCTGGTGCGCATGGCGGCCCAGCAGAAGGAGATTGGTTTGCGGGTGGCGGTTGATGAGCGGATGAGCATCTGGGCGGATGCTGAAGGGTTGCGGCGTATTTTGATCAACTTTTTGGACAATGCCATCAAGTACACTCCGAACGGTTCGCAGGTGGAGGTACGGACCAGCGAGCAGCAGGGGCAGTGGCGTTTGGAGGTGGTGGACAATGGTCCGGGGATTGCGCCGCAGCATTGTGATCGCGTGTTTGAGCGTTTTTATCGGGTTGATTCTGGTCGTTCCCGCAAGATGGGGGGGACTGGTTTGGGGTTATCGATTGTCAAGCATTTGGCGGAAAAGATGGGGGAGACGGTGGGCATGGAGGGTGTCGAGCCGCATGGTTCCGTATTTTGGCTGAGTTTGTCACGGGTGGTATGGGTTGGGTGAGATGGGTTGTTTCGGCGTGGTGTTGGAACAGGAAGAGCAATGGCCAATATCCTGATTATCGAGGATGAAGAAGATTTATTGTTGACCTTGGAGTATAACCTGAAAAATGAGGGTTAT
Source organism: Magnetococcales bacterium (assembly GCA_002753095.1). Classification (GTDB taxonomy): domain Bacteria; phylum Pseudomonadota; class Magnetococcia; order Magnetococcales; family Magnetaquicoccaceae; genus Magnetaquicoccus. Next base: position 17,139 of record PDZU01000011.1, on the reverse strand, counting down.
CAGGTGTTTCCATTTGCCACGGGTGAGGAGGGGTTGGAGTGGGTCAGTCAGAATGGTCCCCCTGATTTGGCCATGTTGGACATCATGTTACCGGGCATGTCTGGGATTGAGGTATGTCATCGGTTGCGCATGGATGAGCGGACGCGGGCGACGCCGATTTTGTTTTTGAGTGCCAAGGGGGATGACAGTGATCGGGTAGTAGGTTTTGAGTTGGGGGCGGATGATTATGTGGTGAAGCCCTTTCATGTTCGGGAGTTGATGTTGAGGGTACGGGCTATTTTGCGGCGCAGCAGTGTGGTGCCGCAGTTGCAGGAGTCTTCCCAGGAGGTGTTTGGTGTCTTGAAGATGGACCGGACCCGTCATCGGGTTTGGCTGGCTGAGCAGGAGATTTTTTTGACGGCCATGGAATTTAAATTGTTGGATTTATTGTTGAGCAACAAGGGGCGGGTGCAATCGCGGGATACTTTGTTGACCAAGGTTTGGAATTTGAACAACACCTCGGTACAGACGCGCACGGTGGATGTGCATGTCAAGCGTTTGCGGGAGAAGTTGGGTCCGGTTGGGGATGCGATTGAGACTGTGCGTAACATGGGGTATCGTTTGCGGGAGCGTCCCACGGATACGGAGACGAGTACCAGTTAGTTTTTCTTTTATTGATTGCGGGGTCCAGGGGCGATCATCGCCCCTGGCGGGTCCAGGGCAGAGCCCTGGGGTTTTATCTTTTGATCTTATCTTTTGATCTTATCTTTTGATCTTATCTTTTGATTTTATCTTTTTTGGCGCGCTTTTCACAGTAAGCCGACGCGTTTTTTGCGTCGGCGCAGCGCGCCTAATTGGCGCAAGGTGTGCGTATTGGCGCGTTTTTGTGCGCCAATACGCACACCCTCTCAATGGGTTTTACCCGTAGGTGACTGCGTATCTCGCCGTTAAAAGTCGGGCTCCGCCCTCCCAAAGAGTGCCCCTGCGGGGCACAGATTTGGGCGCGCTGCGCAGATTTGGCTGCGCCAAATCTGCTTTCGTAAAAGCGCGCCATGACAAGCAAGGGCTCCGCCCTTGCATCCCGCCAGGGGCGATGATCGCCCTGGACCCCGCAGAAATGTATGAGAATCATGAATCACCACCGTCATGCAACTCCAGGATCCTCTGTACCTCGCGCAACGTCACCAACGCGTGTTGAAACTGAAACTGATCCAACTGATCACGCATCCGCAACAAAGGTTGATGGATGGCCGGTGTCCGACCAATCACACTCTGACTCAATTGCTCAAAGATTTGCTGGGCCCGGGCATCCTGCGCCGTCAAAAGCTGCTGCAACTGCTGCAGCAAAGGTATAAGCGCCTCCTTGTCAATGGGCGCAGCCATCGATAGCAGTAGCAACCCCTCATCCGCTTGCGGCAAGGTCTCGATGGAGGTCAAAACCCGTTGCAAAGCAATACCGTATTCACACAGCAAATTGTCCCATTCCGTCTGTTTCCCCTCACGAATAGACTCCTCCAACTGCTTGGCAGCCGCAAACAACTCCATGGCCGATAAATTGCCCGCAATCCCCTTGACCGAGTGTACCAACCGCTCAGCCTGCTTCTGATCATCCTGTCGCTTGCGCTGCAATAAAGCCATGGAAAGCTGCGCCGCCGTCTGGGCAAAATCACGATGAAATTCCCAAAATAACGAGAGCAACACACGACGATTGCCGTGTAAACGACGCAAAACAGTATGCAAATCAATGCCCGGCAACGACTCCGGCAATACAATGGGGGCAATCTCCTGCAACGTCGAGGAAAGAACAGGCGGATTCCATTGACTGGGCGGAGCCTCCCTGGGCTTGATCCACTGCAACAAAGCCGCATACAACGTGTCATTGTCAATGGGCTTGGTAATGTGAACATTCATGCCCGCCTCCAAACTCTTCTCCCGATCCCCATCCAGAGCATGGGCCGTCATGGCAATGATCGGTAAACTTTGACAACGCCGATCCTGGCGAATCAACTTGGTGGCGGTAATGCCATCCATGATCGGCATCTGAATGTCCATCAATACCGCCTCGTAACGGGTCTTGCCCACCATCCAGACCGCCTCCTGGCCGTTGTGGGCCTCCTCAACCTGAATGCCAACCTGCTCCAGAATGCCGCGCGCTACCTCGCGATTGATGCCGTTATCCTCCACCAACAAAACACGGGCTCCCCCAATCTGCTGCGTGATCACAGATAAATTGGTGGATTCTTCCAACTTGTTGTGGTGAATCTTGGCATCGTGGCGCCCAAAAAGCTCCATGATGGCGTTAAACAACTCCGTGCTGCTGATCGGCTTCTGCAACAGACGGTCTACCCCGGCTACCCCAGCCTGCTTTTTCAGAACATCGTTATGAAAGGCCGTTAGCATGATCACCTTGGGCAGTACCACCGCCCCACCCGCCGGGTTGGGCTGGCTGACAATCTGCTGGAATAGCCTCTGCACCGTCTCCAGACCGCTCATCTCCGGCATGCGGTGATCGACAAAAATCAGATCATACGGATGCCCGCTTTGCCAGGCAGCCTCTACCTCGGTCAAGGCACGGCGACCGGAATCTACCACCGTGGGGCGTACCTGAAAGCCGCGCAAATACTCCCAAAGAATCAAACGCGCCGTCTCATTGTCATCCACCACCAAAATGCGCAAAGCATTCAGCTCCTTGGGCGGAACCAACTCCACAGGCGGTTCGGCAGCGTCAATGCCCACCAGCACAGAGAAGAAAAAAATACTGCCCTGCCCCAGGCTGCTCTCTACCTCAATCCGCCCCCCCATCATCTCCACCAGACGTTTGCAGATGCTCAAACCTAGCCCGGTGCCACCATGACGGCGGGTGATGGAACTGTCCGCCTGCACGAAAGGTTCAAACAAAGCCGCCAATTGCTCGGCAGAAAGACCAATACCCGTATCCCGTACCGAACAGACCAAACGTAAATGAGTGTCCGTCTTGTCCATGGCCACAGCGCGCACGTCAATTTCACCGTTTTCCGTAAATTTGATGGCATTGCTGATCAGGTTGACCAACACCTGTTCCAGGCGCGCGTCATCGCCAACCATCCGGGTGGGAATGGTGGCTACAATGGAGAGGTTGAGCTCAACCCCCTTGTCCGCCGCCGCCTGACGGAATAAATCACCCAAATTGTCAAACAGTCGGTGCAGGCTGAAAGGAACCGGATCCAGAGTCAGTTTGCCCGCCTCAATCTTGGAAAAATCAAGAATATCATTGAGAATACGCAACAGCGCGCGCGAGGCATGCAACACCTTGGAAAGATGATTTTCCAGTTTGGCCGGGGGACGCATGCGCAAGGCCAGATCGGTCAAACCAATGATGGCATTCATGGGCGTGCGAATTTCATGGCTCATGTTGGCCAAAAATTCACTCTTGGCCCGGTTGGCGGCCTCCGCCTCCTCTTTGATGCGATTGAGATCCTGAGTCCGTTGGGCAACCCGCTCCTCCAACAAAGAACTCTCCCACTCGTTGTCGAGCAGCAGAGATTGAAAGGCGTTGTGTATGGCGAGTATTTCAGCACTGCTGTTGGGGATGGCGTCCTGCAAAATTTCCGGGACATGATGCTGGCGCCACTGCTGAACAGTGATCACCAACTGCTGCAACGGTTGCAGCAAATAACGAACCTGCTGCCGCAGCAACACAGCAAACAGAACCACACAAGGCAGGATGACCATCCAGCGCTCGCCAGAGCTCCATTGGGCAGCCTGATCACTCTCTCGCCACAACAGCAGGAGCAGAAAAGCCGCAAAAAGAGCCGCCAATCGCAGCAGAATACGGTCAGCCAAGCGACGGGTGGAGGCTGGGGAGAAAATTTCCATGCACCTGTTCTCGTGGTCTGGAGTTGTCTGCAAGCGGTCCTGCCATACCTGAAAATAGACTCAGATCATGTTGCCTGGGGGGCCCCTGCCTCGGACTGCCCAGCGATGCAGTAGCGGTTTCGGCCAGAGCGCTTGGCCTGATAGAGAGCCTCATCGGCCAGCTTTTTCAAGGATTCGGCATCCTGCCCAACCGTGGGAAACACGGCAGCACCAATGCTGATGGTAACCTGCAGACCGTCCACCCGATGGTTTTCTACATTGCTGCGTACCCGTTCTGCCATGCGGGCCGCCCCATCCAGCCCTGTGCTGGGTAAAATCAGGCAAAACTCCTCGCCCCCATAACGACACGGTGCATCCACATCCCGACAGGTATTTTGCATGACACGGGCAACAGCCTGCAAGACCCGATCGCCCTGGTCATGGCCATATTGATCGTTGAAGCGCTTAAAATGGTCCACATCCAGCATCAAAACGCTCAGTGGTTGCTTGTAACGTTTGGCGCGGCTGAACTCCTCGTTCAAAGCCTCTTCCATAAAGCGCCGGTTGTGCAAGCCGGTGAGACTGTCAGTGTTGGAAAGGTCGCGCAACTGCTTTTCCAAGCGCTTTTCTTCGGTTACATCACGCATCAGAGCCGCAGAACCAATATGCTCTCCATCGGGTGAATGGATGGTGGCCGCATAAAAACTCAACACCCGATTGTGATAGACCACCGTGGAGGGAATTTCAATCCCAGATTGGGCAAGATAGGCCGTCATGTAATCGCCATCGTCGAGAAGATTGAGAAACCCCTCTCTGGCAATCTGCTCCGAACTTTTTTCCAGCAACCGTTCCGCCGCCGGATTGATCAAGGCCACGTTGCCGCTGCGGTCGGTCACCACAATACCCTCCTGGGCGGCAACAATGATGGTGGTCAGTTTGTCCCGTTCACTCTGCAGCCCGGAATGGATACGGTCCAATTCAGTCGCCATATGGTTGAAGGCCAAACGCATGCGGCTGAGTTCATCCATGGTTTGTGCCTCCACCTGCTGGGAAAAATCGCCCTGTGCCACCTGCTCGATGGCGTGGGTCATGCGGGTGATCGGTTGGATGACGTGGCGTCGTACCGTAAAAAAGGCGATCGGCAGGATCAAAAAGAGAAAAATGGCCAAAATCCAGGCGGCATAATCGATCTGTTGGGCAAACCAGCGATCATCCCGCTCGCCAGCAGCCAGCACCAACTGTTGCACCTGTTGCACGATGGCACTGGCCAGTTGATCAAACTTGTCACTGGTCTGATGGTCCTGCCCAAACACTTTGCCGTCCGCTGCAATCAGCGCTTCGCTGACCGTGCGCCGTTGCTGCAGGTTCTCCGCATAAACCTGGAGAGCCGCACGGTACTTTTGCCCCAAGGCCAAATGCAACTGTTGCAGTTCGCTGACCTGCTGCTGCACAAACGGCTCCATACTCAACGCAATCAACAGGGCCGGCAACTCCTCCAGTTGTGACTGGACCAACTGCTCCTGCGCAGACAGCTTTTGCTGGTACAGAGCGTACTGGGCGCTGTTATGGCCGCGCAGCAAAAGGTTTTTCCATGCCTGGACCTGCGCTTTAAAGTGAAACTGTGTCGTGCGAATGTAGTCGATGGTCTGCACACCCAGCTTGAGCAGTTCCCGATCCTGGCGGGCCATCTCCTGGCTGTCGCGCACGGAAAGTACCCCGTTGAAGCCGGCGGCCAAAACCGCAGACCAGAGAATGCCCGGCATGACCAGGATCAACTGAGAGAGCTTTGGTTTAAAGGTATTCTTTTGATGCGACATGACAGATCCCGGTGGTCGCGCGCGCCGTCTCCTGCAAGGGATTTGAACCGGCGATAATGAGCTGTAAAATGAATGGCACATCATGAAAATAATTTCCGCTTTGGACAAGGAAAAAACGCATTTTTCCGGTCAAGCAGAGCGCATGGTGACGATAATATTGATAAAGTAAAACAAAGTAACGAAACGTGACGCATCGTCAAGGGTTTTGGCTGGTGCAAACCGGAATGGCGGCGGGTGCAAGGGTGTGCTGTTCAGGGATGGCAAGGCAAAGGTCGGTAGGGGGCATAGCCCTTGTTGAAGAGGATGCACTGACCTTGATCGCTTTTGATCCAATGCAGGTATTCCCTGACGGCATCTTTGGCCTCGCCAGGGGTATACAGGATCAGGGGGCGGGCGATTGGATAGCGCTTGTCGATGGCGCCTTCCATGGTCGGCGCGATGGCTGGGCTGTCGGCGTGCGTGGCGATATTGAGCAGTTTGATGGAAGTGGTGGCGTAGGCCAAGCCGCTGTAGCCGATGGCGCAGGGATTTTTGCTTACTTGATGCACCACATCCTTGGAGCTGTGCATATCCCTGGTGCCGAGAACAAAATCGCGATTGTCACCCAGGATGCGTTCCCGAAAGTGGAAATGGGTGCCGGAGCTGTTTTGGCGGCTGATCAGGACGATGCGTTGATCTCGGCAACCGGGCACAACAACGCCCAAATCGGACCAGCGTTTGCTTTTTCCACCTTCCCCATACATTTCAGCCAGTTGCGGCAGGGTGATGGTGTTTAGGGGATTGGCAGGGTTGACAAAAACGGCCAGGGCGTCATACCCAACCACGTGTTGCATGGGATGGATGTCATTTTTTTCGGCCAAGGCCCTCTCTTTGGCCAGAATTTCCCGGCTGGCGTTGGCAATATCGGCGGTGTTGTGGAGCAGAGAGGCGATGCCGACACTGGTGCCGCCTCCGGTTACGGCGATGACCACATCCGGTCGAAGCTGCTGATACGCATCCGCCCAGGCCTGGGCGACGTCGACCAAAGAGTCCGAACCCTTGTTGTGGATCACGACCCGTGCTTCGGCAGACGGGTTAACACCAAGCACGCATAGAAGGATCAATACAAGAGTCATACGCATGGTGGTATGGACGATCTCCCTGCTGCAGTCGGCGACGCGAGTGCCGGATCAGAGCGTTGTTGGCTGCGCGGTTGTACAATAATGCTTATGGTCGATGATACACCCTTTCTTGCTGGATCTCATCCATGATTTTGTAAATTCTTTGTAAAACGGTGCGATCAGTCAATGCTGAACAGTTTGTTGAAGCTGGCCAGTTGCAGGAGTTTGACGATTTCCGGCTTGACTTTGCTCAGCACGACGAAGCCCTCGCCGCCCGCAGCTTCTTTGAGCAGCAGCAGCATGCCCATGGCGGAGCTGTCCATTTTTTCCACTTCGCTGAAATCGAGTTCGTAGACTGTTCCGGTCGGATTGTTCTGGATGGCGTTGCGAAAATCGTTGCGCACTTCAAAGCCAAAGGTCTTGGGGAGAATGACATTGACCCGATCCCCGCTTTTAAAGGTTTTCAGAGACATGGAGCACCTCAACTCATTAGATTTTTAGAGATAGCGTATACGACGACGACACTGTTACAAGGGTGTTCAAGCGCTTACGGGCTGCTCGTTCAAAAATTTGACCAATTGGCGATCGATTTCGGCAATGTGTTGCACCAGCCAATCCCAGAGAAACTGAGCCACATCTTGGGCGATACGCTGTTTCTCTTGCAGATCTTTAACCTGTTTGAAGCGATTATGTAACAGGGTGACCCGCTCAGTCAAACGGCGATGGCCCTCCAGATGGTCAGCGACCTGGGGATAGTGAAAGGCACGCATCAACTCCTCCTCAAAGAGAAGATGGGTGGCTACATAGCCATTGAGACCCAAAAATATGTCGCCCAGTTCAAAAGCCTGTTCCTGGTTCTCCTGGGAAATTTTCAACTCATTGTAGAGGGCGAAGAGCACCTCGTGCTGCATATCAATGGCCGGATGGTTGAGACGAAATTGCTCCGGCATGATGATGGGGTTTTCGATCATGGTCGATCCTTCATAGTGGGTAGCGAACGGGATAGAGAGGGTGACCTCATACATCCCTTCGGGTAGCCTGTGGCACGCACACGGCGTTGGCAGGCGGTTGATCAGTCATTGCAACTCCTATCAGTCGGCGCCCCCCCCTCCCAAGGCACGCCCCGCAGGACACCACTCAGTTACAAAATAAAGCGTGACAAATCCTCATCCTCAGCCAACGCCTTCAACTGCGCATGTACATACGCCGCATCAATCAAAATCGCCTCACCATGCCGCTCATTGGCAGTAAAGGAGAGCTCATCAAGCAACTTTTCCATCACTGTATGCAAACGTCGGGCCCCTATGTTTTCCGTGGTCTCGTTGACATGCGCCGCCACCTCGGCAATCGCCCGTACCGCCTCGCCAGAAAAAGTGAGCGCAATCTGCTCGGTGGCCAACAAGGCACTGTACTGACGCGTCAACGCATTCTCCGGCTCGGAAAGAATACGCACAAACTCATCCACACCCAAACTCTTCAATTCCACCCGGATCGGTAACCGCCCTTGTAACTCAGGCAGCAAATCAGAAGGCTTGGCCAATTGAAAAGCCCCAGAGGCAATGAACAATATGTGGTCCGTGCGTACCATGCCATGCTTGGTGGAAACCGTCGTCCCCTCTACCAAAGGCAGCAAATCCCGCTGCACCCCCTCGCGGGAAACATCCGCCCCACTGCGGCCACTGTCATAACGGTTGCACACCTTGTCCAACTCGTCGAGAAAAACAATGCCAGACTGCTCTACCCGCTCCACCGCCTCTTTTTTTGCCCGGTCCCGATCAATCAGCTTGCTGGCCTCCTCATCGGTCAGCAACTCCAAAGCCTCCTTGACCGTGGTGCGCCGCTTCTGCGCCTTGCTGCCAAACATGCCCCCCAACATGTCCTGAATGCTGATTCCTACTCCCTCCATGCCCTGCGGCGTGAACACCTCCAACGTGGGCGACTGCCGCGCATCACGCGTCTCAATCTCTACCTCACGCTGGTCCAACTTGCCCTCACGCAACAAACGTCGAAACTTCTGTCGGGTCGAGGAGTCCATGGGCGCCGCTTCATGGCCGTCCGTACCATACATGTTCTCCATGGCCGACTCCTTGTGCGCATGCGGCGAGGTCGGCAACAGCAACTCCAACACACGCTCCTCCGCCATCTCCTCCGCCTTGCGCCGTACCTCCACCTTGCTGCGCTCCAACCCCGCCTTGACCGCCAAATCCGTCAAATCACGAATGATCGACTCCACATCCCGCCCTACATACCCCACCTCGGTAAATTTGGTCGCCTCCACCTTGATGAAAGGAGCATCAGAAAGCTTGGCCAAACGACGGGCAATCTCCGTCTTGCCAACACCCGTCGGGCCGATCATCAAAATGTTTTTCGGGTAAACCTCCTCCCGCATGCCAGGCTCCAACTGCTGACGCCGCCAACGGTTGCGCAACGCAACCGCAACCGCCCGCTTGGCATCATTTTGACCAATGATGTAGCGATCCAACTCCGCAACCGTTTCACGAGGGGTGAATTCAGCCATTTACAACTCTTCTATGATTATGTTATTATTGGTGTAAATGCAGACATTTGCAGCGATTTCCATCGCTTTTTCCGCAATGACCCTGGCCGGGAGAGAGGAATTTTGCAGCAGAGCCAAGGCAGCCGCATGGGCATAGGCCCCCCCGGAACCGATGGCGGCAACACCATGTTCCGGTTCCAGTACGTCGCCCGTGCCACTGATGAGCAGGCTGGATTGTCGGTCGGCGGCTAACATCATCGCCTCCAACCGACGCAGCATGCGGTCCATGCGCCAATCCTTGGCCAACTCAACGGCGGACCGGATCAGGTTGCCCCCATGTTTGGCCAACTTGCCCTCAAATCGCTCAAAAAGGGTGAAGGCATCGGCAGTCGATCCGGCGAATCCGGCTAAAATTTTTCCATCATGCAGCGGGCGAACCTTGCGGGCGTTGGCTTTGACCACCAAACTGCCCAAAGTAACTTGTCCGTCTCCCGCCAAGACCAGGGAGTCGTCCCGCCGAACCAACAGGATGGTTGTGCCTTTGAACATGGATAAGAGTGCTCCGCTTAACCGTCTGATGCCATTTGTTGGTGGTAAAATGGCGTGTAACGAATCTATTCGGCAACCTGCCCTGCGCTACCGTGCCGGCAATGGTGCCGGTTTTGTTTCAAGATTGCAAGGTGTGAAGCGGTTTTCTCCTGGAGTGGCCAATGAACAGCGCCATTGGTAATCCCTGGCACAATCCAGAGGTCAACCTGCTGCTGAGTCGCCCCCATCCCTGCGGTTACCTGGAAAGTCGCTCGGCGGCTACCCTGTTTGTCGATCCAGGCGTAGCGATGGAGGATACCCTATACGCCTTTTTGGTGGAACGGGGCTTTCGGCGCAGCGGCGGACACGTCTACTGCCACTATTGCCCAGGCTGTCGCGCCTGCCACGCAGTACGGGTGCCGGTACACGATTTTCGCCTGAGTCGCAGCCTGCGCCGCGTCTGGCAGCGTAACCAGGATTTGACCGTACAGGTGCAGCCCGCCGCTTTTACCCAAGAGCGATTTGCCCTGTACCAAAGCTATATCGCCCAACGTCACGGCGACGGTCCCATGGCCGATCCGGCCGCCAGCGATTTCAGCGATTATCTGTTGGCCCCTTGGTCCATGACCCGCTTTGTGGAGTTTCGCGACGCCGGACGTTTGGTCATGGTGGCCGTTACCGACATCCTGCCCCAGGCGCTCTCTGCCGTGTATACCTTCTTTGCGCCGGAGTTGAATAGTCGCAGTCTGGGCACGTATGCCATCTTGTGGCAGATTCGCGAAACCTTGGGACTGGGCAGAAATCACCTCTATTTGGGCTACTGGATTGCCGGGTGCCAAAAAATGCTCTATAAATCCCGTTTTCAACCCATGGAAACCTTCCGTGGTCGGCAATGGTTGCCCTTCCAGGTGGGGGAAGAGGCCGTCGCGGGTGCGGCAGGGGTCACGTTGGCCAGGGTGACCGTGGATACCGGTTGGCCTGCTGCACCGGATGGTTGGTAAGCGTGGACGCCGAGGCCCTCCCCCCCGTGCTGTTGCAGGAAGCGGATCGCCCCGCCTACGAACAGGCCATCCGTTGGCTGGCCCGGCGCCCTTACAGCGTGTGGGAGTTGCAACAACGCCTGCTGCAGGGGGCGGTGAGCCAGGAGCAGTGTCAGCGGGTCTGTGCCCGTTGCCAAGAACTGGGCTACCTGGACGATGCCGCTTTTGCCTTGTCTCGTGCCCGCTATCGCCTGCATCATGGTGGCTACGGTCCGCGCTGGGTGACGGCAGAATTGCGCGCCCTGCATGTCGGTGCCGAGGAGATTCGCTGCGCCCTGACCGAACTTCTGGCAGAAGAAGATGTCTTGGCGTTGGCACGCAAAGCGTTGCATAAACGGTTCGGTGCCGTAGACAATGGGGCCAGTGCAGAAAATATGAGAGATCGCCAACAGAAAAAGCGACACTACGCTTTTCTGGCACGGCGTGGTTTTGACGATGAGGTCATTTGGCAGCTAATCAGATAGGAACAACATGAACGGCAACGAAATTCGCGAACGGTTTTTGATGTTTTTTCAGCGTCATGACCATACCATAGCGGCCTCTTCCAGCCTGGTGCCGCGCAACGATCCGACCCTGTTGTTCACCAATGCGGGTATGAATCAATTCAAAGGTGCCTTTTTGGGCGAAGAGCGCCCCATCTATCCACGCATGGTCAGCGCACAAAAGTGCGTGCGGGCGGGGGGCAAGCATAACGATCTGGAAAATGTGGGGCGCACCGCCCGGCATCACACCTTTTTCGAAATGCTGGGCAACTTCTCTTTTGGGGATTATTTCAAGGAGCGGGCCATTCCCCTCGCTTGGCAGTTTGTTACCCAGGAGTTGGCTCTGCCGGTGGAACGGTTGTTGGTGACCGTCTATGCCAGCGATGACGAAGCCTACACCCTCTGGCGCGACGTGGTTGGCGTGCCGCCAGAGAAGATCATCCGCATCGACAGCAATGATAATTTTTGGTCCATGGGACCGGTGGGACCGTGCGGTCCCTGTTCGGAAATTTTTTATGACCACGGTGCCCACATTCCCGGTGGACCGCCCGGTTCGGCGGATGGCGACGGGGATCGCTTTGTGGAGATCTGGAATTTGGTCTTCATGCAGTTTGACCGCCGTGCCGACGGCAGCATGGTGCCGCTGCCGCAACCCTGTATCGATACCGGGGCCGGGCTGGAGCGTTTGGCCGCCATTCTGCAGGGCAAGTGCAACAATTTTGATACCGACCTGTTTCAACCGCTGATTCGGGAAACCGCCCGGTTGGCGGGGGTCGATCCCGAACAGGGGGAGCAGATGGTCTCCTTGCGGGTGGTGGCCGACCACATGCGGGCCATCGCTTTTTTGATCGCCGATGGGGTGTTGCCGAGCAACGAGGGGCGGGGCTATGTCCTGCGCCGCATCATGCGTCGTGCCATGCGGCATGGCCGGATGCTGGGCTTGACCGAACCTTTCCTGGTGCAACTGGTGCCGGTGATCATCCAGATGATGGGCCGTTTTTATCCAGAGTTGACGGCGCAGAGCAAGGTGCTGGTGCCGGTGATCGAAAATGAAGAGCGCCGCTTTGCCACCACCTTGGGCAGTGGCCTGAAAATTCTGGAAGAGGCCATCGCCCAACTGCCCGTTGGTGGGCAACTGGATGGTCTGACCCTCTTTACGCTGTACGACACCTATGGCTTTCCCATCGATCTGACCGGCGATATTGTCCGGGATCGGGGGATTGAACTGGATATGGAGGGGTTCAACCGCTACATGGCCGAACAGCGCCAGAGGGCGCGGGCAGCTTGGGTCGGTTCCGGCGACGAAAAGGTGGCAGCGGTTTTCCATCAGTTGCGCGAACAGGTGGGGGCCAGCGAATTTTTGGGCTATGAGACCGAACAGGCGCAAGGGGTTATCCAGGCCATCGTGGTCAATGGTGCTGCCGTGCAACGGTTGGCCGTGGGGGAAGAGGGGATTATCATCACCAACCAATCCCCCTTTTATGCCGAGTCGGGTGGACAGGTGGGGGATAGCGGTCTGTTGCGCAAGCAAAGCGGTGAGGCGGCCCAGTTTGAGGTGCGGGATACCCGTAAGCCGGTCAGCGCGTTGATTGCCCATTATGGGACACTGCAGGTGGGTGAACTGCAGGTGGGCGATCCGGTGGTGCTGACGGTGGATGGCGCACGGCGTCAGGCGATTCGTCTGCACCATTCGGCGACCCATCTGCTGCACCATGCCCTGCGTCAGGTGGTGGGCGGGCATGTCAAACAGGCAGGCTCCCTGGTGGGGCCGCACCGTTTGCGTTTTGACTTCAGCCACTTCAGCGCTTTGTCGCCGGAGAGTCTGGCCGAGGTGGAGGCGCAATGCAACGCGGCCATCCTGAGCAACGCGGTCCAGACCACCTTGATCATGACCCCGGCAGCAGCGGTAGAGGCAGGGGCCATGGCCCTCTTCGGCGAAAAATATGGCGATGAGGTGCGGGTGGTACAGATTGGCAGTAGCATGGAGTTGTGTGGTGGTACCCATGTCAGCCGTGCGGGTGATATCGGTTTGTTACGTATTTTGTCGGAGGGGGCGGTTGCGGCAGGGGTGCGGCGCATCGAGGCGGTGTGCGGTCCCTTGGCGCGGGAGAGCTACCGGGAAGAGGCAACGGTATTGCGCGAGGCGGCGGCCATGCTGAAGAGTCGCCCGGATCAGGTGGCAAGCGGGGTGGAGCGTCTGTTTGAGCGGATCCGGGCTTTGGAACAGGCTTTGGAGAAGGCCAAGGCGGCGGTGGCTGGTTCCGTTCTGGATGGTTTGCTGGAACAGAGTCGGCAGGTGGCGGGCGTGCCGTTATTGGCGGTTCGGGTCACTGGGGTGGAGACGCGGGATCTGCGTGAGATGGTGGACCGCCTCAAGGAGCGCCTGGGGTCGGCGGTGATTGTCCTGGGGCTGAATGAGGGGGAGAAGGTCAGCCTGATTGCCGGGGTGACCAGTGACCTGCATGGTCGTTTCAAAGCCGGTGAATTGATCGGTTTTGTGGCTGCCCAGGTGGGTGGTAAGGGCGGTGGCCGGCCTGACATGGCCATGGGGGGCGGCAGTCGTCCAGAACAGTTGAACGAAGCCTTGGCAGCGGTGGCAGCCTGGATGGAGGAGAGAGCAGCATGAGTGAAGAGCAGAAGGAGACGGCAACGGATCCGATGGTGCGGGCGTGTCGTCACTGCGGGCAACCGATGCAAAAATGGTTGGCTACCCATAACGATTGGGGCGATGGCATGGGGTTTTGTACAGACATCATGTTGGTCTGTTTTAATGACGCGTGTCCCATCTATGTCAAGGGTTGGAACACGCTTTTTGACAAGTACCGCAAGGTCGGTTCAGTGCGTTATTTTTATAATCCAGAGGATGGTTTCCAAGGCGTATTGCCGGTGGGGCACAAGGATGCTTTGCGGGGTGATATTGTCGAGTAGTTGTGGTGCGATGGGCAGGCAGAGGAGGGTATGATGCAGGTGGATAAGGCGGAGCGGCGCGAAGATCGACTGTTGAGTCGGGATGCGGCCACCATGATTTTGGCGGATGGCAGGCAGATCCGGGGGCAGTTGGGCAACATGAATTTGGGGGGGATGTTGTTTGTGGCGGAGGATCTCTCGGCGCCATTGCAGCGGGATACGCCGGTGGAGGTAAGTATCAGCCTCTATGGGCGTGACTCCCGTTTTACCTGCTTTGTGGCGCACCAGCGTGACAATCAGATTGGCTTGCGTTTGCAACGTGACGAGGGATCCTAGCTTGGTGATCGGGTGGCGATGAAGGCGCTTTGGTCTGCTGCACTGGCTGCCGTTCAGGACGAGGTGACACCACAGGTTTATAACACGTGGTTCAGTTCCTTGCGCCTGGGGGAGGTGTTGGCAGATGGTCGGGTCGAGCTGTTGGCGCCCACTGGGTTGGCGGTGGACTATGTGCGCACCCATTATGGGGCGCTGTTGGAGAGGCTGTTATCCCACCATGCAGAGCGGGCGGTGCGGGTTATGCTGCGGGTGGATCCGCTGGCGGCAGAGCCTGCGGCGCCTGTATTGCTGGCGTTACCGCAAACGCCGCCGCCACAGCCTGCTGTGGTTGGGCGGGGGGGGTTGGATCCGCGTTATACCTTTGACTCCTTCGTGGTTGGCGGCTGCAATCAGTTTGCCCACGCGGCGGCAGCACGGGTGGCGGACGACCCGGCCCGTGCCTATAACCCTCTGTTTATCCATGGGGGGGTCGGGTTGGGCAAAACCCACCTGCTGCATGCCATTGGCAACCATCTGTTGGAGCATCGGCCTGAACTGAAGGTGCAGTATATCTCTTCGGAAAAGTTCATGACCCAGATGATCGAATCGTTACGGTTTCAGCGGGTGCATGATTTCAAGGAGATGTTCCGTTCCATTGATGTCCTGCTGGTTGATGACATTCAATTCATTGCCGGCAAAAAATCCACGCAGGAGGAGTTTTTTCACACCTTCAATGCGCTGCATGAGAGCAAGCGGCAAATTGTCCTCTCTTCGGACCGTTTCCCGGCGCAGATGGAGTTTTTGGAGGAGCGTTTGCGTTCCCGTTTCAGTTGGGGGTTGATGGCGGATATTCGTGCCCCGGATCTGGAAACCCGTGTGGCCATTTTGAAAAAAAAGGCGGCGGAGGAGGGGATCGATCTAGAAAACGATGTGGCCTTTTTTCTGGCCGATGCCATTCAGAGCAACGTGCGTGAGTTGGAAGGGGCCTTGATTCGGGTTTTGGCCATGGCCTCGATGGATCAGGTGCCGGTGACCATGGCGGTGGTGGTGGAGTCGCTGCGTCATGTGGTCCACTCGGTGGATCGTCGCGCAGTGACGATCGAGGAGATTCAAAAAAAGGTGGCGGATTATTATCAGATTCGCCTGCCGGATTTGCGTTCTGCCAAGCGGGCTCGGCAATTCAGCCATCCACGGCAGGTGGCCATGTATTTGTGCAAACAGTTGACCAAGCACTCTTTTCCGGAGATTGGCAAGCAGTTTGGGGATCGGGATCATACCACGGTGATGCATGCGGTGCGCAAGATTGATGAGCAGCAGTTGGTGCAGAGTGGTTTGGCCGAAGAGGTGCGGACGCTGACCGGCATGTTACGGCGTTAGCGGATCAGGAAACAGTCAATATAGAGAGAAAACTATGGAATTACATTTATCCCGTGACATCTTCCTGAAGAGTCTGTCGCGGGTACATTCGGTGGTGGATGCGCGACACATCAAGGTGCATTTGCGGAACCTGTTGCTGCAGACCCAGGCGGACCATCTGCGCATCGAGGGGACCAATCTGGAGGTTTCGGTGCGCACGCGTTGTGCGGCGGAGATTGTCGAGGGGGGGGCGATCACGGTCAACGCCCGCACTTTGTATGACATTGTCAACGAGTTGCCGATCGGTTCCAATGTGGTATTGCGTGTTGACAGTCGGGACAGGTTGCGTTTGACCAGTGGGCGGGCCAAGTTTGAGTTGGCCACTGTGTCTGCCGATCAATTTCCAGAGATTGCCCAGAGTGTAGGGGATTATCGGTTTACCGTGGCGGCGGGTTTGTTGGCGGAGATGTTGAACAAGACCCATTTTGCCATGTCGGACGATGAGACGCGCTTTGTTTTGAACGGGGTGTTGTTGCAGGTGGCCCCGGATAGCGAGGGGGCCGGGGGGAGCGGCAAATTGCGTGTGGTTGCCACCGATAGCCATCGTTTGGCGGCCATTGAGCGGGAGGTGGACTCTCTGCCGTCGGAGGAGCGCGAGGTGATCATCCCCAAAAAGGCGGTGCATGAGATTCGCCGCCTGTTGGATGAGGATGATCAGGAGGTGGAGGTGGTGTTGGACGACGACCACATCCAGGTTTTGCGTGGTGAGGTGATGTTGATTGCCAAGTTGGTGGAGGGGCGTTATCCCGATTATCGCCAGGTGATCCCCCGCGATCATCCCATGCGTTTGACGGTGAACCGTGAGGAGTTGCTGGGTATCGTGCGGCGTGTTTCGGTGTTATTGGTTGAAAAAACCCGTGGCCTGCGTTTGGAAATTGCCGAGGGGGTGATGCATTTCAACACCAACAACCCCGATCAGCAGGATGAGGCGGAGGAGGAGATGCAGGTGACCCTGGAGGGGGGTGATGTCTTGATGGTCGGGTTTAACGCCCGTTATTTGCGGGAGTTTTTGTCCGTCATGGAGGGAGATGAGGTGCGTTTCCTTCTGAATAACGAGGAGTTCCCGGTGTTGTTGACGGATCCGTTGCAGTTGGGTACCCGGTTTGTTTTGATGCCGATGCGGGTGTAAGCATTCGCATGAATTATCATGGGGTCCAGGGGAGATCATCTCCCCTGGCGGGTGCAGGGCGGGGCCATGCTTGTAATGTGCGGCGTGCGCGAATG
>PDZU01000170.1 GCA_002753095.1 Magnetococcales bacterium | reverse complement strand
GATCAGAATCACGGTACGACCGGGCATGACGGCGTTCATGCGCTCTTTGAAGCGCTCTTCCGAGCCGCCATCCATGGAACTGGTGGGTTCATCCATGAGCAGAATGGGGGGATCGGTCAGCAGGGCGCGGGCGATGGCGATGGTTTGCCGTTGCCCGCCGGAGAGACCTTTGCCTTGTTCGCCGACCATGCGGTTGAAGCCGTGTGGGTGGCGGCTGACCATCTCATCGACGCCGGCCTGGCGGGCGGCCCGCAGCAGGGCCGTATCGTCGGCGAAGGGATCGGCCATCATGATGTTGCTGCGGATGGTGCCAAAAAAGAGCAGGCTTTCCTGGGTGACACAGCCCACATTGCGGCGCAGATCGACCGGATCCACCTGTTGCAGGTCGACCCCATCCACCAGAATATTGCCAGAGTCGGGTTGGTAGAGGTTGAGGATCAATTTGATCAGGGTGCTTTTGCCGGAACCGATCCGGCCCAGAATGGCGACGCGCTCACCTGGGCGGATGTGCAGGGAGAAATTATTGAGCACGGGTACTGGCTGTCTGGGATAGCTGAAGGTGACCTGATCGAAGAGAATCTCCCCTTTGAGTTTCGGGCAGTGGATGAAGCGGGTGGTAGCAGGCCGTTCCACCGGCAGTTTCATGATCTCGTTGAGGGTGCGCAGCGAAATCAGGGATTGTTGGAAGCGAACCAGCAATCCGGCCACCTGTGACAGGGGGGCCAGGGCGCGGCTGGTCAGCATGGAACTGGCGATCAGGGCACCCATGGTCAACTGGCCATCCTGAATCTGATAGACCCCGTAAACAATGATGCCGACATAGGCCATTTGTTGAATGAAATTGGAAAAATTCAACATCAGGTTGGAGATCAGGCGGGAGTGCAGGCCGGTTTGAGCGGCGATGCCGATCACCTGTTCCCATTTGCTTTGCAAATTGCCTTCGGCACCCAGGGTTTTGACCGTCTCCATGGCGTTCAGGGTTTCGATCAGGATGGCATGTTTTTGTGAGGACTCTTTGGCTGTCTTGCGCATGATTTCGGCCAGGGGTCTTTGGGCCAGCAGGCTGGCGCCCAGGACCAGTGGCACGGCCACCAGGGGGGCCAGGACCACTGGTCCGGCCAAAAAGTAGATGACCCACAAAAAGAGAAAGACAAAGGGCAGATCGATAAAGGTTGACAGGGTGGCGGAGGTGAAAAAATCCCGCAGCGATTCAAACTCCAACAGATTGCGGGCCAGGGCGCCGCTGGAGACCGGTTGGGCCACCATGCGCACGTTGTTGATCTGATGAAAGAGTGTGGAAGCCATGATGATGTCTGATTTTTTGCCAGCAATATCAAGAAAATAGCTTCTCAATGTGCGGATGATGAAATCGAAAAAATAGACAATCGAGGTGCCGATGGCCAGCACCCACAAGGTTTCGATGGCGTTGTTGGGCACCACCCGATCATAGACATTCATGGCAAACAGGGAGCTGGCCAAGGTAAAGATATTGAGCACCAGTGAGGCCAGGATCGACTCGGCGTAGAGGCTTTTGAACCGTCTCAGTGTGCCCCAGAACCAGTGGCTATCGGGTACATCATCGATCTCTTTGGAACGGTCATCGAAACGGAATTGTGGGCGGGCAAAGATGGCCTGACCGGTATAGTGTTCCTTAAGTTTTTCCCGTTCGATGATGGCTTCGCCGCTGCCGGTTTCCGGGAAGATGACGCGGGCGTCGCGACCGTTCTTTTCCAGTGCCATGAGCAGGCAGGCTTGTCGGTCTTTGAGCAGCAGCACGGCAGGCAGGGTCAAGGGGGAGATGCGATCCAGAGATTTACGCACCACGCGGGCGGCGATGTCGGTCCTGGCGGCGGCGCGGACGAAGAGTTCCGGGGTGAACTTGTTATCGATCAGTGGCAAGCCGGCGCGCAGGGCGGTCAAGGATTGGGGGCATTGCCAGTATTGGGTCAGGCTGGCCAGACAAAACAGGAGGGGGTCATCCATGCCACGGGAGGAGTCCAATTCTGGCCAGTGGCGGCGTTCTTCCTGATCGCTGGCGGTTATTGGTCCGTTGTTGATAGTTTCTGCTGCCACGGGGGAGGGGGGATCTACTGCGCTCATGGGCCTGCCGGTCAAGCGGGTGGATGGGTATACGACGATAGATTCAGTACCCAAAACAATTGCGGGTCCAGGGAGCCGAGCTCCCTGGTGGGTCCAGGGCGAAGCCCTGGGATTTTATCTTTTGCTTTTCATCTTTTGCCTTTAGGCGCGATTTTCACAGTAAGCCGACGCGGTTTTTGCGTCGGCTTAAGCGCCTTATTGAAGCAAGATGTACCGATTGGCGCGCTTTTGCGCGCCAATCGGTACATCCTCCCAATGGGTTTTCACACACAGGTAGCAGCAAAAACCATGCTAACAAACCTTACAGAGAGGTGTAAACCATCCACGTGTACCGGGGCAGGGCAATCGTAGGTGAATTTTTCTGCATCGTTACCATGACCGCACGGTGCATGTCGGGCTCCGCCCTCCCAAAGCGTGCCCCTGCGGAGCACAGATTTAAGGCGCGCTGCGCAGATTTACTGCGTAAATCTGCTTCGTTAAAAGCGCGCCAGATGCAAGGGCTTCGCCCCTGCACCCCACCAGGGGAGATAATCTCCCCTGGACCCCATGCCACTTCTTGCGAATGGAGTTGGCAGGATGGTATGGGTTGTGCGATGATGTGAGAGTGGTCTGCACAATAAGCTGGATGGATGGGATGGCACTCTTTCAATTATCGGAACAAACGGTGTTCCCACCGCCAGAGTTTGCGGACGACAGCGGCTTGCTGGCAGTGGGCGGAGACCTCTCCCCACAACGCCTGCTGGCCGCCTACTCAGCAGGCATTTTTCCTTGGTTTTCCGAGGGGCAGCCCTTACTGTGGTGGAGCCCAGATCCACGCCTGGTCCTCTATCCTGATCGGCTGCATCGCTCGCGCAGCTTGCAAAAAACCTTGCGTCGCCAGCGGTTTACTGTCACCTTTGACACGGCGTTTGCCCAGGTGATCCACGCATGTGCAAGCGTGCAACGTGGCTCAGGAACCTGGATCACCCACGGAATGCAACATGCCTACCAACGCTTGCATGCCCTGGGGTATGCCCACTCCGTCGAATGCTGGACGCACGAGAGCCAGACCCTGGTCGGTGGCCTGTACGGCGTGGCCCTGGGAGGCTGCTTTTTTGGCGAGTCGATGTTCAGTCGCGCACCAGATGCCTCCAAGGTGGAACTGGTGGCACTGGTGTTAA
>PDZU01000076.1:11072-15577 GCA_002753095.1 Magnetococcales bacterium | reverse complement strand
GGCCTGCCGCGCAGCAAACCCAGCCCGACTCTGCCCAGGGGTCGATTGCAGCACCTCCTGCAGCAGGGTCTCCATCTCCGCAACAGAGACATTGCTAAATTCTTCCAGGGAAGTTATACCTTCACCTTCCTGCGATACGGTTGTGCAGATATGGTTGCCTTTTTGCCACGCATGCTGTTCTAATATCTCTTGAAAGCTGGGCGCTGCCGACATACCCTCGCTGTGCTCTGGATGGTCCGGCCAGAAGGTGGCGGACCGTAACGGCAGAGTGGATGCGGCTTCATGCATGGCGTGTTGACTCCTGATCTGAGAGAGTGGCTTTGGGCGTGAACAGAGCAAACTTGATACCAAATCGCAGAAGAATCTCGAAAATCAGCACAGGAACCGCTTGATATTTCATTAAAAAATTATGGTAAGTTGATTGGCAATGCCGACTGGCCCATATCGTCATTGGGCCAAACCGGTCTCTTTATTGACGTACCCACTGGGGAGAAAACAAAAGATGAGCAAGTCCATGGAAGATCGGGATGGAAAAATTTGGCTCGATGGCCAATGGTTGGACTGGCGGCAGGCCAAGGTCCATGTCTTGACCCATACCCTCCACTATGGATTTGGCGTCTTTGAAGGCATCCGTTGCTATGCCACCGAACAGGGACCGGCCATCTTCCGTCTGCGCGAGCATATCGAGCGTCTGTATCGTTCGGCGCACATTCTCAACATGAAGGTGCCCTTCCCCATCGATGCGGTGCACGAGGCCTGTGTGGAGGTGATCCGTGCCAACCAGTTGCGTTCCGGTTACATTCGCCCGATCATCTTCTATGGTGCGGAGGGCATGGGTTTGAATCCGGCGGCCTGTCGGGTACGGGTGGCCGTGGCGGCCTGGGAGTGGGGTGCCTATCTGGGCGAGGATGGCATGGCCAATGGCATTCGCATCAAGACCTCCTCCTATACCCGCCACCATCCCAACGTGACCATGACCCGTGCCAAATCGGTGGGCAACTATCCGAACTCGGTGCTGGCCAAAACCGAGGCGCTCTCCTGCGGTTTTGATGAAGCCCTGCTGCTGGATACCGAAGGCTATGTGGCGGAAGGATCTGGCGAGAATATTTTCATTCTGCGCTATGACGGCACTCTGCTGACCCCGCCTTTGGATTCCGCGTTGGATGGCATCACCCGTGATACGGTAATCCAACTGGCCAAAGAGGATGGTCTGACCATCCGGGAGCAGCGTTTTACCCGCGATGAGGTGGTCATCGCGCAGGAGGCTTTCTTTACTGGTACTGCGGCCGAAATCACCCCCATTCGGGAGTTGGATGGACGACAGATCGGTATCGGCACGGCGGGTCCGGTCACCAAATCGATTCAGAAGCGGTTTTTTGACGTGGTGCAGGGCCGCAATCCCCAATACGCTCACTGGCTGACCAAAGTGGAGTAATACGCTGATGGCCAATCCGCAATATGTGTTTACCATGCATCGGGTGACCAAGGTGGTCCCGCCGAAGCGCATTATTTTGCAAGACATCTCTCTCTCTTTTCTGCCGGGGGCCAAGATTGGGGTGCTTGGTTTGAACGGGGCGGGCAAGTCCAGTCTGCTGCGCATCATGGCGGGCGTGGACCAGGAGTTTACCGGCGAGGCAAAAATGGCCTCAGGTCTGCGGGCCGGGTTTTTGCCTCAGGAGCCGGAACTGGATCCCAGCAAGGGGGTACGTGGCAACGTCGAGGAGGGGGTGGCCCAGGTCAAGGCGTTGCTGGACCGTTACAACGAACTCTCGATGAAGTTTGCCGAACCGATGTCGGATGAGGAGATGGATGCCACCATCCGCGAGCAGGGCGAATTGCAGGAGGCCATTGATCGGGCCGATGGCTGGAATTTGGACCGCAAATTGGAAATTGCCGCTGACGCTCTGCGTTTGCCCCCCTGGGATGCCGATGTAAAAACGCTGTCTGGTGGTGAAAAGCGGCGTGTGGCGCTCTGTCGGTTGCTGCTTTCCACGCCGGACATGCTGCTGCTGGACGAACCGACCAACCATCTGGATGCCGATTCAGTGGCCTGGTTGGAGTTGTTCCTGCAAAACTATCCCGGCATGGTGATTGCGGTCACCCATGACCGTTATTTTCTGGACAATGTAGCCGGTTGGATTCTGGAGTTGGATCGTGGCCATGGCATCCCCTGGAAGGGCAACTACTCCTCCTGGTTGGAGCAGAAGGAGCAGCGTTTGGCCCAGGAAAAGCGGGAGGATGATTCACGCCGGCGCCGTCTGCAGGAGGAGTTGAGCTGGGTGCGGGCCTCGCCGAGGGCGCGTCAGGCCAAAAACAAGGCGCGCATTCATGCCTATGAAGAGTTGGCGGCCCAATCCAGGGAGCAGCGCCGGGAGACCAACACTCTTTTCATCCCCTCCGGTCCGCGTCTGGGGGATATGGTGATCGAGGCCGATCAAGTCAGCAAGGGCTATGGCGACCGTCTGTTGATTGACAAGCTCTCTTTTCGTCTGCCGCGTGGTGGTATCATGGGGGTGATCGGCGGCAACGGCGTGGGCAAGAGCACTCTGTTGCGGTTGATTACCGGTACGGAACAACCGGATGAGGGACGTTTGGCGCTTGGGGAGACGGTACAGTTGGCCCATGTGGATCAGAGTCGGGCAGGCATGGAACCGGAGAAGAATGTCTGGGAGGTAATTTCTGACGGTCTGGAGATGTTGGAGTTGGGGGGGCGGGAGGTCAGTTCCCGTTCGTATGTCTCCTGGTTCAACTTCAAGGGGGCGGACCAGCAGAAGAAGGTGAAGGTTCTTTCTGGCGGGGAGCGCAACCGGGTTCATTTGGCGCGGGTGGTCAAGAGTGGTGGCAATCTGTTGTTGCTGGACGAACCGACCAACGATCTGGATGTGGAGACGTTGCAAGCGTTGGAATCGGCGCTGACTGCGTTTGCTGGCAGTGCGGTGATTGTCTCGCATGACCGTTGGTTTTTGGATCGGATTGTGACCCACATATTGGCCTTTGAGGATGAGGGGCAGGCGGTCTTTTTTGAGGGCAACTATCAGGAGTATGCAGCGGATCGCAAGTTGCGTTTGGGTGCGGATGCTGACCAACCGCATCGTGTGCGTTTCAAAAAGTTGACCCATTGATCTGGAAAATTGCAGTCTTTAAAAATTTCTGCGGGCTCCAGGGGCGGTCATCGCCCCTGGCGGGTACAGGGCGGAGAGTTTGTGAATAAATCGTCGCGAGCAAGCCCATGGGCTGCGCAGCAGATTTATTCACCAAACTCGGAGCCCTACTGAAATAGCGCGCTTTTACCGAAGCAGATTTGCGCATCGCGCCAACTCTGTGCCCCGCAGGGGCACGCTCCTGGAGGGCGACAGCCCGACATGCCCCGTGCCGCAGAAACGGTGCGACAGAAAAAAACGCAAAGCTCTTACTGGTTCACACCATCATGACCATACAATCCGATGCATGATTTGCAAACCGTATCAACAGCAACAGAAGGATTGACACCATGGCTCTGCAAACAACGGAGGTCGCGATCAGCGAGGAAGCCTACCTGAGGGGAGAGCCAGGGAGTGAGATAAAACATGAGTATATTGACGGCCACGTTTATGCGATGGGAGGAGCGGGAAAGCAGCACAACCGTTTAACTGCCACGCTTGGAGGGGAGTTCAGGAATCACTTGAAGGGCAAGCCATGTGATGCTTATCAGGCTGATTTCAGAGTGAAGGTAGGAGCAAAATATTTTTACCCGGATGTGGTGGTTGAGTGTGACAGTGAATACGGAAACGAGGATTATACAGAAACCCCGATCATGCTTGTAGAAGTCACCTCTGACTCCACCGAAAAATTTGACCGGACTTACAAGCTGGAGGTTTACAAAACGATTCCATCTTTGCGGGAGTACGTTATCGTTGCCCAAAACAGGGCAAGAGTGGATGTTTATAAACGAGATGGTCTGCAGTGGGGTCTAACAACATACCGTCTTGGTGATACCATCCTTTTTGAATCGATTGGGTTAACTCTGACTGTAGAGGAGATCTATGATCGGGTTGACAATGAGGATATGCGAGAATATCTGAGAAAATAGGAAAAATCACTCAAGAGGGTTCATGTGCAAAATCCAAGAGATCTTGCTCTGTTGCCACAACAATATCTTTCGGCACCCCCATTGGGCAATCCTTCGGTTTCACGACGAATCTGCCGTTAAAAGTCGGGCGTCCGCCATCCCAAAGAGTGCCCCTGCGGGGCACAAATCTATCAGGAATATGGTAGCCGCTACCGAAAAAGTCAAGAACGCCTTGCAGAATGGCGTTGTCGTGGCCAGATTACCTCCCGCCTAGTCGTTCCATCTGACAGTTGAAATGGCCACTTTTTGGTGGCATACTCTCTCGTATGCGGTTTATTCAGAATGTCCGTCGGTGTTGAAACCGCAGGGAGCGGAAATGACATGGCGTATCCAAAGGGTGTTGAAACCACAGCAACCAGGAAGACCAAGAAGACCAGTTGGCATCGCTTGTTGGCTC
>PDZU01000076.1:0-10441 GCA_002753095.1 Magnetococcales bacterium | reverse complement strand
TCTGGGGCGTCAGGAACTGTTTGCCTCCATGATGAACGCCATGTCGGACGAGGAGTTGCTCAAATTGCAGCGTCCGGCGAATATTCGACAGAAGGGCGAGCTGAAAGGCCGACAGGAAGGCAAAGCGGAAACTCTCACCCGCCAACTGCAATACCGCTTTGGAAACCTGCCATCCTGGGCCACCGAAAAAGTTTCCAATGCCAAACCGGCCATGCTGGAGGAGTGGAGCCTGCGCATTCTGGATGCACCAACCCTGGAAAGCGTTTTTGCCGATCCGTCCTGATGCCGTGGTGGCGTGCGGTCACCGCACTGCTGGAGGAGATTAACCAACTCCGGTTTTGTCACCCTGAAACTGGGGAACAATTGCTCTACACATTGGTGTGGTCTGACAGAAAAGTGCCGTCGGCAATGATCGGCGGATCAGGAACTCTGACCTTGGGGCCAAGCCTGCCATCGACAACTCTTCGGCCACTGCCGCACAGACAGCTCAGAAATTACCTGCACAGCGAGTGGCTGTTAAATTCCCGTTCACTGCCGCACAGACAGCTCAGAAAAGACAAACGCCAGATTAGGGACGGGAAAACCAGAGTTACACCACAGCTACGGCGAAACCGTTCAGTCCAACAACGAACACCCATTCGACAGGAAAAAAAGTCGTTATAACACGCGATGTTAAAAGTCGGGCGTCCACCCTCTCAAAGCGTGCCCCTGCGGGGCACAAATCTGTGCGGCGTGCGCAAATGCTGCGCATTACAAGCATGGCTTAAGCCCTGCACCCCGCAGAAATTTTTAAAAATTTCAAAACCTTGGAGCATGTTAACGCTTATGGAGCGCTGCCCTGCACCCGCCAGGGGCGATCATCGCCCCTGGACCACGCAATCGTTTTCAACTCCCCTGCCTGGCATCCCCCTCCAACACCACACCCATGGCCATGAATTTCTTGAACCGCTCCTCGGCCAACTGCTCCGGGCTTTTTTTGCTTAAATCCCGCAGATGTCGCGCAATGTGCGTGCGCACATTTTCGGCAGCTTGCTCCACGTTGCGATGCGCACCACCAATCGGCTCCGGAATGATCCCATCAATCAACCCCAACTCCATGATCTCTCCTGCCGTAATCCGCATCGCCTCCGCCGCCAACTCCGCCTTGGCCGAATCCTTCCACAAAATCGAGGCACACCCCTCCGGCGAAATCACCGAATAGATGGCATACTGCATCATCAAAACCCGGTTGCCTACCCCCAAGGCCAAAGCACCACCAGAACCACCCTCGCCAATCACCACACTGACAACCGGCGTGCGCAAAGCAACCATCTCTTTCAGGTTGCGGGCAATGGCCTCCGACTGCCCCCGCTCCTCCGCCTCCTTGCCCGGATAGGCCCCCGGCGTGTCAATCAGGGTAACCACCGGCACCTGAAATTTTTCCGCCAGTTTCATCAGACGTAACGCCTTGCGATACCCCTCCGGACGCGGCATGCCAAAATTGTATAACACCCGCTCCTTGGTCCCCCGCCCCTTCTCCTGACAGATCACCATCACATCCATGCCATCAATGGCCGCCAATCCGCCCAGAATCGCCTTGTCGTCGCCAAAATGACGATCACCATGCAACTCGCGAAAACCGGTAAAAACCCGCTGCAGATAATCCGTCGAATAGGGTCGGTCTGGATGGCGCGACAGCAAGGTCTTTTGCCACGCCGTCAACTTGGCAAAAATGCGGGTGGTCAAATTGCGCGATTCATCTTCCAAACGACTGATCTCGCTGGAAATGTTGATGTCCGAACGGTCCGACAACAACCGTAACTCATCGATCTTGGCCATCAACTCGCCAATGGGACGCTCAAAATCCAAAAATGTACGCGAAATATTGTTATTCATCTCCCACTCCATCCACCCGTATCCTCAGCCCTCTGCATGGCTTCCGACTAAAAAACCGCGAAAATGCGCCCCGTCTGCGCCGAACAGTTGTCTGGCTCCCTCCAACAATGGCTGCGAGGGAAGCACATCATACTCTCGACCCAACTGCAACTCTGTCACCGCCTCATCGCTCATCACCTCCCACAACACCCGGCAACTGCCCCCGCGATGGGCCGCCAATAATCCCGCAAACCGCTCAAGCAACGTGTTGTTCAACAAGAGCAGAGAGGTATGCACCTGCAACGTCCGACACTGTTGCTGCCGCCACGTGTCCAGGTCAAGAATCTCCTCCGCCAACATCTTGGCCTCATCATCACCCCGCTCCAACTTGCCGGAAAAAATCAACACCCGTCCACCGGCAGGCCCGCCCTCCCCCTCTGCAGCCACCGCCGTCTCCTCCAACAACGCTTGGCTGTTCTGGTAAAGATCGGAAAATACCGTCACTTCCAACTGCCCGTCGGCATCTTCTACGGTCAAAAATGCCATGCGATCCCCTTTGCGGGTGCGATGCAACTTGCGACCGCTCACCATCCCGGCCACCCGTACATACCCCTCTTCCCCACCGCGTTGACCCGGATAAAAACCGGCAGGTTCCTCCTCCGCCGGGCTATATGAACCCATAATCTTCACTTCGGCAATGGTTTTCAATCCATACTCCTGCAACTCACGCCGATACTGATCCATGGGATGGCCGGTGGCGTAAAATCCCAACGCATCCTTCTCATAGACCAACTTTAACGAATCGCTGAATTCCGGTAGCGGCGGCAACGCCTCATCGACCGTCTGACCAGCAAACAAATCGCGAAAACCGTGCGCCACCGCCTCCTGTTTGCGACTGCCCCGGTTCATGGCAATGGGCAACTGGTCCAACAGAGTGGCCCGATTACACCCCAACGCATCACAAGCCCCCGCCTTGATCAACTGCTCCATCATGCGCCGGTTTAAACCGCTCACCCGACGGCATAAATCAAACAAGGTCTGAAAGGTGCCGCCCTTGTTGCGCACGGCCAAAATGGCCGCTACCGCCCCTTCACCCACATTCTTGACCGCCGCCAGACCATAACGAATCGCCAATCCCTGCCCATCCGCCTGTTTCTCAGTGGTAAATACCGCCTCGGAAACATTGATGTCCGGCGGCAGCACCGCAATGCGCAACTCTCGACACTCATGAACAAACAAAGCCACCTTGTCGCTGTTCAACATGTCGCAGGTCAAGGTTGCCGCCATGAACTCAACCGGATAATGGGCCTTCAACCAAGCCGTCTGGTAGGAGATCAAGGCATAGGCCGCCGAATGGGATTTGTTGAACCCATATCCGGCAAATTTTTCCATTAAATCAAATACATATCCCGCACGCTCCCCGGAAACAGCATTGGCCGTCGCCCCCGCCAGAAATATCTCCCGTTGCGACAACATCTCCTGCAGCTTTTTCTTGCCCATCGCCCGCCGCAACAGATCGGCCCCGCCCAACGTGTACCCAGCCATCTCCTGGGCAATTTTCATCACCTGTTCCTGGTAGAGAATCACCCCAAAGGTCTCTTTCAGGATCGGCTCCAACATCGGCAACGGATAACTGACCTCAACCCGTTTATGCTTGCGGTTGATGAAATCATCCACCATCCCCGATCCCAACGGACCAGGCCGATACAGGGCAACCAGCGCGATAATCTCCTCAAAGCTGTCCGGGGCCAGCTTTTTCAGGATCTCCCGCATGCCGGACGATTCCAACTGAAAGATGCCCCGCGTCTGCCCCTCTTTGAGAATTTTAAAAGTTTTTTTATCCTGCAGATCGATGCGATTGATATCCAGGGGGGGCTCCCCCTGCTCGGCCCGGCGCAGATTGACCATCCGCATGACGTCGGCAATCACCGTCAGGGTCTTCAAGCCCAAAAAGTCAAACTTGACCAGCCCCGCCTTCTCCACATCGCCCATGTTGAACTGGGTGACCGGCATCTCCGAGCGGGGATCACGATACAACGGCACCATATCGGTCAACGGACCGTTGGCCATCACCACCCCGGCGGCATGGGTACCCGCTGAACGGGGCAAGCCCTCCAGGGCCATGGCCAACTCCAGCAGATCCTTGACCTCCTCCTCATCCTCCATCAACTGGCGCAGTTGGGGCTCCTGCTCGATGGCCTCGGCCAAAGTGATGCCCAAAGTGGGTGGGATCAACTTGGCGATGCGATCCACCCGCCCATAAGGAAACTCCAACACCCGCCCCACATCCCGAATCACCGCCCTGGCCTGCAACGTGCCAAAGGTGATGATCTGCGCCACCCGGTCAGCCCCATATTTGTCACGCACATAGTGGATCACCCGTTCCCGGTTATCCATGCAGAAATCCACGTCAAAGTCTGGCATGGAGACCCGTTCCGGGTTCAGGAAACGTTCAAAGAGCAACTGATAGCGAATGGGATCCAGATCGGTGATTTCCAGCGCCCAGGCCACCAGCGATCCGGCCCCCGATCCACGCCCCGGACCTACCGGGATACCGTTGCGCTTGGCCCAGCGGATAAAATCTGACACAATCAAAAAATAGCCAGAAAAACCCATCTGCAGGATCACGTCCAACTCGTAAGCCAAACGCTCCTGGTATTGGCGTTCTATCGCGGCATGCTGTGCCTGAGGCGCCTCCGGCAACACCACCTCGCGCAAGCAGCGCTGCAACCCCTCCTCGGACTCGCGGCGCAAACAGCTATCCAGATCCTCCCCCGCTGGCGGTTGATAATCCGGCAAAACCGTTTTGCCCAGTTCCAACTGCAAATTGCAGCGCTGCGCCACATAAAGGGTGTTGGCCAACGCCTCCGGCAGATCGGAAAAACGGTCCGCCATCTGCTCTGGCGTCAAAAAATAGTGTTGGTCGGTATAACGCGGCCTCTTTTCCTCGAACAGGGTATGGCCCAAACCGATGCACAACAGCGCATCCTGGGCACGGTACTCCTCCGGGTGAATGAAATGGATATCATTGCTGGCCAACAGCGGAATACCGTATTGCTGGGCCAACGGGATCATCGCCTGATTGACCGCCTCCTCTCCAGGCAAACCGTGCCGTTGCACCTCCAAAAAAAAGCCGGGAATGGTCTGCCCCTGGCCATCCTGTTCGGCAAACAGATCGCGTAGGGTAACCGCCACCTGTTCCGCCTGCTCGCGCCGACCACTCTGCAACAGGCGGCCAACCTCCCCCTTGCCCCCGGCAGACAAGGCCAATAAACCGCGATGGTGCTTCTGCAACAGGGCCATATCAATCCGGGGTTTGTCATGACTGCCCTCCAGATGGCCCAAGGAGACCAGACGCAACAGATTTTGCCACCCCTCCCGATTGCGACAGAGCAGCAGCAGTTGGTCGCGAATCTCTTGATCCGGGCGCTGGGAACGGTCGTGTCGATTGGCCACCAGATTCAACTGAGCCCCCAAAATGGGCTTGATGCCCGCCTTGAGGCAACCGGTAAAAAAAGGAATGGCCGCAAAGAGATTGCCATGATCCGTCAAGGCCAGGGCTGGCATCTGCAACGCTTTGGCCCGCTGAATCAACGCCTCGACACGGGCGCTAGAGGTCAGCAAAGAGTAACCGGAGTGGACATGCAGATGAACGAATGGGGCAAAGGACATGGGCGCGCACCTGGCACTCTCTCCTGCCCGTACACAGGCCGGGCAAGGAAAACGGATGGATAAGAAATCGGAGGGCGACCGGATGATACCCGGCAAACCGCTTGACGAAACAGTAAAATTTCGATTATAATGTTGATTTTAATTAAAATTGTCAAGGCAATTCACAGACCATGCACACCCCTGAAGACTGGATTCACGCCCTGTTCGGTGCCGAGAGCCTGCTTGCCCGTCATATCGCTGCCTATGAGCCTCGTACCGTGCAGACGCGCATGGCGCAACAGGTGGTACAGGCGGTGCAAAGTGAGCAATCGCTGATTGTGGAGGCCCCGACAGGCACGGGCAAGACGTTGGCCTATCTGCTGCCCTTGCTGGCCATGGGTGAATCCCTGATCGTCTCCACCGCCACCAAGGCCCTGCAGGAGCAGATTTTCAACAAGGATATTCCCTTGTTGCGTCAGGTGGTCGGGCGCCCTTTTTCGGCCACGCTGCTCAAAGGTCGGGGCAATTATCTGTGTCGCAGCCGTTTTAACAGTTTTCGCCATTTGGGTGGTGCCATTTCGCCCCGGGAACGTACCTGGGCCAACAAGGTAATCGCCTGGAGTGATCGCACCGAAACCGGCGACCGGGAGGAGTTGCTGGATCTGCCGGACAATCTTACCTTTTGGCCAGAGATCAGCGCGGGGGGCGACCATTGCCCTGGGCGGCGCTGTGCGCAATATGAGGCCTGCTTTCTGACTGTGGTACGGGAACGGGCCCGCAAGTCGCAACTGGTGGTGGTCAACCACCATCTTTTCTTTGCCGATCTCGCGCTGCGTGACGGCGGTTTTGGCGAATTGTTGCCCGATCACGGGGTGGTAGTCTTTGACGAGGCCCATAAGATACCTGACGTGGTGACCCAGTTTTTTGGCTGGAGTCTGAGCAACCATCAACTGCGCGAACTGGCACAGGACTGCAGTCGGGAGGCCCATGAGATTGGTGCCGATGATCCGGCCCTGATTTTGGCCTTGCCCGATCTGGAGGTCGCCGGGCAGCACCTGCGTGACGCCTTTCCCACCGAAAACCGCCGCGATGGTCTGACCCCTGCCGACATGGCGCGCGACAGTCTGCCCGGACAGGCGCTTTTGCAGATCGAGGCGGCCCTGCACCATCTGCTCAAGGTGCTGGAACCACACCGCGAACGCAGTGTGGGCCTGGCCAATTGTGGCCGCCGAACAACGGAGTTGCTGGAAACCAGTGGTCGGATCCGCAGCATTGAGGATCCGGCCCGCATCTATTGGTATGAGACCCGCGAGCGGGGTATTTTTCTCACCGCATCGCCCCTGGAGACTGGCCCGACGCTGCGCGAACTGCTCTATCCGCGTGTCAAAAGTGCCATTTTCACCTCGGCGACCCTGGCCACCGGCAGCCAGGGCGATGGTTTTTCCTTTTTGCTCGACCAATTGGGCCTGGAGCGACAACAGACGCTGTGCGAACAACTTCCGCTGGTCTTTGACTATCGGCAACAGGCGATTTTATACCTGCCGGAACAGATCCCGGAACCGGATGACCCGCAATTTCCTGCCGCCCTCATCACAGAAATTGCCGCCCTGTTGCAGGCGGCCAGGGGGCGGACGCTCTGCCTTTTCACCAGTCAGCGCATGCTGGAACGGGTGCGCCAGGGGTTGCACGGCCGCGTTCCTTTTACCCTGCTGGTGCAGGGAGAGATGGCCAAGGGGGCCCTCCTGGAACGGTTCCGCAAGGAGAACTCTTCTGTTTTGTTAGGACTTTCCAGCTTTTGGGAGGGGGTGGATGTACCGGGGGATGCACTTTCGATGGTCATCATCGACCGTCTGCCCTTTGTCTCGCCGGTTGATCCGTTGGTAGCGGCGCGCAGTCGCTGGTTGGAGATCAACCGCCGCAACCCCTTTCAGGAGATGTTTATCCCGAAGGCTGTGTTATCGCTCAAGCAGGGGGTAGGCCGTCTGTTGCGACGCAGCAGCGACCGGGGCGGCATGGCGATTCTGGACATCCGTTTGACGCAAAAACCCTACGGGCGGCAACTGCTCAGTGCCTTGCCGCCCGCCCGCATTGTGCGACACCATCGCGATGTGGAACATTTTTTTGCGAATACTTAAGCGAGGTTATCCAATGAATATTATCTGAACGGATTCACCAACACACTTTCCAGGGTTGGCGCATCCAGGGATGCGTGGATCGATGAGCAACTGTCATGTTTCTTTCTTTATGATAATCTCTTGCAACGCCTGTCCTTGTCTATCCAACAACTGCCATAAATCAGAATAGAAAAGATGATCAACCGTTTTGATATGGGCAGATAAGAAATTATCACTCACCATATTGGGGCGTACATCGCAATAGTAAACACCATCCAAAGAATTAAGTTTTACTGTATACGCCTTAAAATGTCCGGGTAAAAATGTCGAACTTACCCTATAATCATTCTCTTTTCTTGCACTCTTTCTCTGCACATCATTCAGGAAAATTGCAATATGCGGCAGGGCAGTATCAGTTAAACGGCTATAAAGAAATTTATCCATAAAAACCTTATCGATACGGTCTTTGCTGGACGTTTTTACGGAACCAATCGCCTTTAGTTCATTATTTTTACTTAGCAGTAGATCATGCTGATAACTTGATTTAAAAAGCTCGTTCCCATCGAGATCTTTGACCGGAACTTGCATAGTCCCAGAGATGCAGTCGACATAAAGATAAACAAAGAGTAAACGAACAAAACGCTCAAACAGGTCTCCATTTACTTTTCTGGCATGATTGGACTTTCCAGCAGGCAGTCCATCCAGTGCGGCACCAATTGATTGTTGAATCGTATATATCGTGCGAATGATATTCTCTCGCAAATCATCATCTGGTTTTTGAGCATCTCTCAATTGTGCAAGCGTCATAAGAAAGCTCTTTTTTGCTCCCGCAAAAGCATCAGCACTGTACATTAATCTTGAATTAACAGGACGTGTGATATTAAAGCTTCCTTCCTCCCCATATTGAAAAAATTGGTAATGACTCTCATTTTGTGAAACAATGCGTGCCTGTAGTCCTGTTTCGATAAATTCCAGATACCTCGCACAAAACTCTATGTAGTTGTCAACAGAGCAAAACCGTGCTTTATCTGTGGCATAGGCGACCAAGTCGGAAAGGTTCATCGGATAGACTCCCTGCGCTCTGCTGTCTTTCGATCGAGGGCTATCCATTCGTCTTTTGTCATGCGGCGAACATTTTCCAGCCGCTTTATTGCCCACTGGTTGTATTGTTGGTCCAGATCGCAGCCCATCCAGCGGCGGTTGAGTTGCTCTGCAACCACGACAGTGGTTCCAGAACCGGAAAATGGATCAATAACCAGATCACCTTCATGGGATGAGGCCAAAACAAACTTGCGCACCAGTTCTTCCGGTTTTTGTGTGGGATGGGGCGTTTTTTCATCCATCCCATTGCACGTTGTCGGAATATCTATCACATCTTTAGGCTTTGCCCCTTTCGGGTGTGGCATCCAGTTGTCGCGCTGTTTCTGCACACCTTTTCCATAGGCACTTGTCTCTGCCTGTGGATGGGATGGATATTTCAACGTATGCGCTCCGTAAGGGGTGCGCACATCGTCAATATTTAATTTAATAAATTCGGATTTTCGGAAATGGATAATACTTTCGTGCGCCCTCCCCCAATCGTTTCCGAGATTCGCCTTGTTTTTATAATGCCAGACCAACCACCGGCAACTCCTGAAGTAAGCTGAAGCGGGATGCTTTAAATCTGCCAATATTTCCGAAAATCCGCACACATACAATGAACCCGTATTTTTTAATACCCGTGAGGCGTGTTTAATCCATTTGATAGACCATTCGATGTATTTTTCTTGACTATCAAAATTATCCCACTCTGCCTTCTTGATATTATACGGCGGATCCGCGAATATCAGATCAACACTCGCATCATCGAGAGATTCCATCCAATCCAGAGAATCCCCATGAAACAGACTGCCATTTTTGTGCTTATATTGCAGTTGAAAACCTTTTACCACAGGGTCGCCACCATTCCCAACTCCCTGCGATGGCACCCGAATCGGGACAACACGAAGCGTATGATCTATTTTACTAAATTCACCATCAAATGGCAGTAATGGTTGCTCGATTGGTGCTCTTCCCGTTCTTTGACCCATTCCACCATTCCTTTACCATCCGTTCATGAAGCGGTTCCTGAATATAGCCATTGATTCACACAAAAAAATGCGTATAGTGTCACTCGATTTCTCGATATATGCCTCGACATCCTCCTCGATATTGCGATTTCCGATCGACTGGAAATGAACATGGCGTCCCTCTATTACTCGATTACCCCGTCATTAACTGATTCCTCCAATCCGGGAGGACAGTTCATGGTTTGAACACACTGTGTGCGCCAAACGGCGATTTCACCTAAAAATGCATGAATCTTCGTCTCTGGAACTCCATCACGGAACATCTGAAAAATCTGATTTGCACCTTGACTGAATCCACGACGATAGCACTGTTCTTCCTCTGGCGTCTCGCTACCATAATCAACCCTGTTCCCAGAATTTACATCCAGACAAACAGGTCTAATGAACCTATCACGACCATCACTCTCAAACGGCTTCGTAAATCCGTGAAGAACACAGACTTCACGAAAGATATCTCTGATAGTGTCACAAGAATCCCGACGCCAATGGCATAAGATATCTAAGAATTTCCTCACAACAATATCTGGAGCTTCGCACTCCTCAAACCGTTCCATACACGCATTCAATTCTTTCCTTTGATGAGGTTTCATTCTCTCCTTCAAATCAATTATGATAGTTTTCTTGACCCCTTCCAATCCCTCTGGAGACAAAACCTGTTTGGTCATACAATAACCCTATTAGTTTATACACGACTCGGAAAAACGACTGTAGATT
>PDZU01000010.1 GCA_002753095.1 Magnetococcales bacterium | reverse complement strand
TGAGGAAGCCGATTATCGGGCTTATCTCGCTCTGCTTGCAGAGTGGTGTGCCTCCTGTCGGGTGGATGTCTGGGCGTACTGCCTCATGTCCAACCATGTCCATCTGCTGGTCGTTCCCCATAGCGCAATTCCGGGGACACAATACTAAATTATTGACTTTCCCCCTGACGTTGGACTATGCTTGAAGCCATGGCAAGAATCGCACGAGTCGTCGCAACCTGCATTCCTCATCACGTTACCCAACGGGGTAATCGGCGGCAGGTGACTTTTTTTGAGGAAGCCGATTATCGGGCTTATCTCGCTCTGCTTGCAGAGTGGTGTGCCTCCTGTCGGGTGGATGTCTGGGCGTACTGCCTCATGTCCAACCATGTCCATCTGCTGGTCGTTCCCCATGAGGACAATGGGCTGCACAAGGCGATTGCCGAAACCCACCGACGCTATACCCGCATGATCAATTTTCGAATGGGGTGGCGAGGGTGTCTTTGGCAAGGACGCTTTGCCTCGTTTCCCACCGATGAGCAGTACCTGCTGGCGGTTGCCCGGTATATTGAGCTTAATCCGGTACGGGCCAAGCTCTGTATCGCCCCTGGAGGAGATTATCCCTGGAGCAGTGCCGGAGCACACCTTGCAGGGACCAGTGACAGTGTGGTCAAAGTGGCCCCGTTGCTTGAAAGAGTACCAGACTGGCATGCCTTCTTGATGGGAGGAATCGAGGATTCTGTCGTCGAAACGCTCCGTCGTCATGAACGAACCGGACGCCCTTTTGGCAGTACAGCATTCATTGCCGATCTTGAAAAACGTTTGGATCGGCACCTTGCGCCACGAAAACGTGGCCCGAAAACCAACCCCCCCTCACCGATCTGCGGAGAATGACATGCTTTTGAATTATCTTCAGGCCGCCATGCGCCATGCTCGTTACGAAATTCTGCCGGACGACAACTCCTTTTACGGCGATATTCCAACCTGTGACGGCGTGTATGCCAATGCCTCCACTCTCGAAGCCTGTCGAGATGAATTGGCAGAAGTACTGGAAGAATGGGTGCTGTTACGTATCCATAAAAATCTGTCCCTGCCAATCATTGACGGTGAGACGCTGCGCATTCAGGAAGTGGCATAATGCCCCGATTTGGTCCAGTTCGACGAGATGACTTGATACGCCACCTGCGGCAATTGGGATTTACTGGTCCCTGGTCGGGCGGCAAACACGCCTTCATGGAGCGGGGATCTCTCACCATTCGTATTCCCAACCCTCACCAGGGAGATATTGGCAAGGAACTGCTGGCTCGCATCCTTCGTCATGCGGGAATTTCTGTCATTGATTGGGAACGTTTGTGACAGAATAACGCCCTTGTACTACGCCATCCATGGCGGCGTTTACCGCCAGCAACGAACGGTTGGTAGGGCAGGCGACCAAGCGGCAGGTGGTGACCAACCCGAAAAGAGACGGTATCGATCTGCGCAAGGACAGCGTGGGCTGAATCAAGGGACACCATACATATTTCCAACGGGAAATGCGTATGGTGTCCCCAGATTTCCCTCAGATTTCCCTTGCTCTCTGTTTGGTGCTCAAAACAATTGCAGATCCAGAACGGTTTCCTGGGACTTCGCCGTTGGCGCA
The DNA here is from genome assembly GCA_002753095.1 of Magnetococcales bacterium. Classification (GTDB taxonomy): domain Bacteria; phylum Pseudomonadota; class Magnetococcia; order Magnetococcales; family Magnetaquicoccaceae; genus Magnetaquicoccus. The sequence goes on along the minus strand of PDZU01000010.1, from coordinate 56,253 downwards.
CTTTGCGCAGCCATCCATCGAACACAAGCAAATTCTTTAGCGTCCTCGCGGTTAAAAGTCGGGCGTCCGCCCTCCCAAAGAGTGCCCCTGCGGGGCACAGATTGGTGCGGCGTGAGCAAATGCTGCGCATTTGCTCACGTAAAACGCCGCACATTACAAGCAGGGCTTAAGCCCTGCACCCGCCAGGGAAGATAATCTCCCCTGGACCCCATGGTAAATTTACAAATGTGGGAAAATGACAAGAAGGGCGACTAGAGGTCAAACGAGGGGCAAAACAAGAGCATAAAAAGGAGCGAACCCCCTCTATCCCCCGGACAAAATCCGGGAAGCCTGTTCCAAAACAGCGTCAGAAGTCTTCAGGTTGGCCTTGCGCGTCTCGCGCTTGATCTTATCGTAAATCTCTTCCCGATGCACCTCCACATCCCGTGGTGCATCAATACCAATGCGCACTTGGTTGCCCTTGATGCCCAACAGGGTGATCTTAATCTCTTCCCCGATGGTCAAGCTCTCACCAATGCGCCGTGTCAAAATTAACATGCCACTTGTCCCCAATTAAAAATATAACCGTTGAGGTTCAAAATTCTCTCGCTGCTTTAGTGTAATGACTGTCCAAGATGATTCACAAAACAAGATTGATTCTTATAATTGCCTGGAGAGCAAGTTGAAACGCGGATTATTCTGCCGGGAGCCCAAACGATTGTAAGACGAAGATCCCCCTACAGGCCCCCCCTGCAACGCCGAAAGAATGGACTCCGTTGCAGCCAGTACGCCGGTCAAGACGGCTTGGTTTTCCCGATTGAGACGATCCGCTTCCTGAATGCTCTCCCGCAATTGATTGCGCAACCCTTGCAACCCAGTGTTGCCCCCCATGGCCGTGTCAATGGCCTCCAGGGTAACCGTATCGGTTTTCAATCCCAGTCGCCTACCCATTTGCGCGGTAACGCGCTGCCGCAACTGGTCAATCGCCCGAATACGTGCCAATTTTTCGGCAATCTGAGCCGCTAAAGCGTCGAGAGCATCCGTATCTCTCTGGCGCAATTTTTCCTGCTCCTGTCGGAACAGATCCTGCAATTGGACAAACTGTTGCACCATCGGCTCCAGAATTTGCCGCAATTGACGAAGTTCCTCATCCAGAGGATTACGACCACTCTCGGCCATCACAGAATCCATTATGCCACACAGCTAGGGGTTTCTCATATCGATTTTTTGCGTTCCATCAGTACCTGACGCAATATTTTATCGGCCACATCCAGGCTGGAAACATGGTAACGCCCAGCCATCAATGCCTCACGGATCGGGCCGACCAATTCCATGCGAATCTCCGGTGCCTGACTGACCGCTTCATCCGCTTTGCCGATTAGGCGGGCATCCGAGGAAAAGGCCGCCACATCATCACTGCGGCCTGCAGAAGAGACCGTTGCACTGTCACCCGATCCGGACCGGGTAGAACGCTGCCGGGCAATGCGACCCAATTTACCAACCGTGACGCTCTTAATTCTGGTAACCATGATGGTACGCGCTTCCTTTTAACGCCGTTGTGCTGATCGACGTCAGGGCTGGCAGGCGCCAAAAATGGCACGCATTCGCCTCGCAAGCACCACTGGGGCGTGTCACTCACCAACGCCAGGAACCACACTGCGCGCAGGCGCCACCGCTACACCATTCAGAGTGCTGGATTGAGACTGCAAACGAGCCACTTCGGCCTTGGGATCCACCCGACTCCGACCGTTCTGATTAGCCAGATACCGTAACAGCCCCTCCTTCAAACCTAGGCCGTTTTTTTTCTGGCTCATCACTTTAGCATACTCACCATCCAGCAAGTCACGGAATATTTTTTCGCCTTCACTTTCTCGGATCAATGCCTCTTGTCCCTGCAACGGTTTGGGCACTGTTTTGCGCATGGATCCAAGCATTTGCTTGATGAACAGCGCCTCAAACTCGCCAGCCGCATCCTGCAGGCGGCGCGCATCCTTGGGACTCAGATTGCCGGGCAGAGGTGCCTGTACACCACCATTCGTTATACGAGAAGCATCACTCACAGAATCTCCAGTTCAGCCTGCAGCGCACCGGAAGCCTTGATGGACTGCATGATGGCGATCAAATCACGTGGCGTCACGCCAATAGAGTTCAGACCGCGTACCAGTTCACCCAAAGTCACACCGGATTCCATTTCCAGAACCTTGCCGTCCTTTTCTTTGACCTCGATGTCCGTCTTCGGGGTGACGGCAGTCACCCCCCTGCTGCGGGCATTGGGCTGGCTGACCTGCGGCGATTCGGTAATCTTGATACTCAAACCTCCGTGTGCCAAGGCAACCGTAGAGACGCGGACATTTTCACCCATGACAATGGTGCCAGTCCGTTCGTTGAGGACCACCTTGGCCGTCTGATCGGGATCTACCTGCAAATTCTCCAGCCGCGAGACAAAATCAACCACCTTGCCCTGATAGGTGGATGGAATGGTCAACTGCACTGTACCCGAATCGCGCGCGCTCGCCAATGGTTCTCCGAACAGATTGTTGATCGATTTGACTACCCGGGTGGCCGTGGTAAAATCGGGATTGCGTAACGACAACTGCAGTTGAAACTCCTGGTTGATCTCAAAGTTGATCTCCCGCTCGATGACCGCACCACCAGCGATACGCCCGACCGTGGGATGGTTCTTCTGCACCGACTGGGCCGCCCCCTCCACGGCGAAACCGCCGATGGAGACTGGACCCTGCGCCACAGCATAAATCTTGCCATCGGCACCCTTGAGCGGTGTCAGGATCAAAGTGCCGCCCTGCAGGCTTTTGGCATCGCCCAATGAGGAGATGGTCACATCCAGCTTGCCACCCTGGCGGGCAAATGGGGGCAGCGTGGCGGTCACCATGACCGAGGCAATGTTCTTCACCTTGACGCCATTTTGCGGCGTGGAAATACCCATTCTTTCCAGCATCATGGTCAAGGATTGGTTGGTGAAGGCGGCACTGCTGTCGCCGCTGCCATTCAAACCAACCACCAGGCCAAAGCCGGTAACCGGATTGCCGCGCACCCCTTCAATCTCTACCACATCCTTTAAACGTGCCGCCTGACTCGTCGAGGCCAGCAATACCAGCAGCAGAGCTGCTCCGATTCGTACTAATGAGGAGAGTTTCATCGCAGTCGCAACTTCACAGGTTAGTTCACGGTGGCTAAAATACGGCTCAACCAGGAACCGCGTTGTTGGTCATTGACATCGCCTTCGCCGCTATACTCAATGCGGGCATCGGCCATCTGCGAGGAGATGACCGAGTTTTGCGGGGAAATATCCTCAGGGCGAATCACCCCGGAGAGCAAAATAAACTGATTTTCATTGTTGACGGTAATATCCTGGCGACCAGAGATGCGCAAATTGCCGTTGCCAAGAATTTCCACTACCACGCAGGAGACGATTGCCTTCAGGACACTCTTGCGCTCGGTTTTACCGTCACCGCTAAACGAGTTGTCGCTGGTGGTTCCGGCGGTCAGAGCATTGCCGGTGGCTCCGGGCAACTTGGCACCAAAGGCACCTGCCGGGCTCAAAAACCCGGTCAGGCCAAAATCGTTGCTGCTGGATCGGGTCAGATCGGTCTTGGCCTCTTTTTTGGCGTTGGAGGTTTCGACAATCTGCACGGTGACGATGTCACCGATGTTGCGCGCCTTGTTGTCCAGGAAAAGGGTGTTGCGGTCCGATGTCTGCCAGATGGAACCCTTGCGGGGGGTCATGTTTTCTGGTGGTACGGGTTGCACCACGGCGATGGGCGCCGGCGGACGGGCCGAGGCACGGGTCATGCTGCAACCACTGGCGGTGACCGTCAGTATCAACAGCGCAGGGACCGTCCAACCCATTTTACCATTCATCTTGATGATTCCTTTCCCATCGGGGGTTACCAGGACCGTACCTGGGCTTCGCCCGGTGCGGTAATCTGCGCTTCAAAAAGTGATTTGCTTTGTGGATTGCGGATCGAGATAAAATCACCGATCCGACCACGCTGCATGGCAATTCCGTTTGTTTCGATAACCATCGCACCCCGGGTCAGGGTGACACGGACCCGGTCGTTGCGTTCCACGGCGACCTGACCTTCCAACATTTTATCCACCAGAGCCTGACCCGCCTTGATCTCACGGGTGGCCACCCTGCCCACGATGTCGGCAATGTTCTGCAACCGTCCCGGCAGTGGGCCGGACAGATCAATCTCCTGGATGACCACATCCTCCGTGCCAACCAATTCGCCCCGTTTGACATGACGGCGCAGGACCGGGGTTTGAATCCGTTGTTTGACCTGCACCGTGACTTGCAAGCGGGCGGAGGTTGCCCCATCCACCAGAAGAGTAACCGGCAAATTATGCCTACCCGCCTCCCAATTTTCGATTCCGGCGCCCAGCACCCAGGTCTGCTCCCCCTCTGGAACCTTGAGTTCGTTGGGCGCATTGAAGGAGACGACATACAAGCCACGCCCGCCCTCTTCCAAGGCTGCCCGTAGAGGCATATCGAGCGCGTTTTCGATCTCTCTTCGGTTGAGAACCTGTGCCGCTGCTGGTGTGCTGAACAGTACAACAAGCAGTACAAGCAGGGCAAAAGAGAGCAGGCGCTGCATGCCTAACGCTTCAACTGGGCAATCAGACCCAACATGGAATCGGCGGTCTGGATCGACTTGGTACCGATTTCATACGCTCTTTGCGTGGCAATCATTTCGACCATTTCACTGACCATGTTGACATTGGACTGTTCGACCACATGCTGTTTGAGGCTGCCCATGCCATTTTCATCGGCATTGCTGAGGATTGGCGTGCCGGACGCCAAGCTTTCCACGAACAGATTGTTGCCGATGGCGGTCAATCCGGCTGGGTTGACAAAGTTGGCCAACTGGATTTGCGAGACTTGTGATTGAGTATTGTTGGCATCAACCCGTTTGATGATACCGGAGGACTCGATCATCACGGCAATGTCACTCTGCTGTTTGACACTGGTGCCGCCGACCAACTGCAGACCGTCGGCAGTGACCATGTTGCCATCTTTGTTGATGGTGAAATGGCCGTCACGGGTGTAGGCGATGGTGCCATCGGGCCGTTCAATCTGGAAAAACCCCTGGCCACTGATGAACAGATCCACATTGAAGGCATCTTCGCTGGTGGGGATGGCGCTGCCCTGGGTGAACTCTTTGGTGACGGCTACCGGCTTGACACCATGGCCCAGCTGAATACCTGCCGGAACCGCAGCGCCGGTTTGCGCGGTCTCGCTTCCGGCTGGGCGCAGGTTGGCATAGAGCAGATCCTGGAACGAGGCCCGGGAATATTTGAAGCCGCTGGTGTTGACGTTGGCCAAGTTGTTTGAAATCACATCGATATTCAACTGTTGCGACTGCAGGCCGGTAGCGGCGGTCCAAAGCGAACGAATCATGGCTATCTCTCCCAGGTGTCCGCCATGCAGGGCATGGCGCGGTAGCGTGTCTCAATAAAATCTATTAAAAATCAATTAGCTCAAACGACCGATCTGGGCAGCTTGGCCATCCAGACCATCCAGAGCGCGAATCATCTGCATATACGCTTCAAAGGCGCGGTTGACTTCGATCATCTGCGTCATGCCGCGCACGACATTCACGTTGGACTGTTCCACAAAACCCTGCAAAAATCCGCCCGTCGCGCTCTCCATCTGTCTCTCCTGAGCGGAAGACTGAAAGAGATTGCCACCGGCTTTTTCCAGGGAAGCGGCGGGCAAAGTGACGCGCATCAGGCGACCGACGACGCTACGGGCGTTGGCGATGGTGCCATCCGGGCTGATCTCCACCCGTTCGTTGCCAACGATCAAGGCGGCCCCGCCGGCACCCAGCACCGGATAGCCATCCTTGTTGACCAACTCACCCTGGGCATTGATGGCAAAGGAGCCATCGCGGGTATAGCGGCGCCCTTGTGGGGTATTCAAGACAAAGTATCCTTCCCCTTCGATGGCCAGATCCAGGGGGTTGCCCGTATGGTTGATCGAACCCTGGCTGACATCCACATGGGTGCCGTCGGCGCGGGGATAGGTCATGCTGTAGGCGTTGCTGGCCGGACTGCTGAAGGGAAAAGGGATATATTTCGGTCCGGTCAGGCCCATGAAGGAGTCGCCGGGCAGGGGGAACTGGGCGGCACCGGGTTTGGTCATGTAAGAGTCAAAGGTGACCTCATCCTCCTTGAAACCGGTCGTGGAACTGTTGGCCAGATTGTTGGACAACACATCCATACGGAGGCTTGCCCGCATTGCACCATTGACCGCTGCATATAATCCGCTATCCATACCACCATCTCCTGCTGAAGGTCCAAACTCTCCCATCGGGTAGCAACCGGCATGCCACAGGTCTGTGAACGGTGTCGAAAGCGGGCAGAGTGGGCGGTGGACTTTGTTGTATGTGCTTTATTTAACGATGATTTATTTTGTTGTTCTGTGTTGCTGCCCTGTGTGTGTGCGTGTCTGTTGTCGGGTCAGTGGACGGTTTCTGCCTCTGCCTGAGCGGGCTGGGGGGCAGTTTATACCAGGAGAGGCGGCGTAGAAGCGGCGGCAATTTTTTCCCCATTGAACCAAGGCAAGCCCTCGTGCCACAATGCCGGGTTTTACAGGTGGTGCAGGGCTGGGTGAATGGGGGTATCAATATGGAGCAAACAGAACCGGTGGGTGCCGCCATGCAGGCGTTGGCCGGGATCATGGCCCGCTTGCGTGGTCCAGAGGGGTGTCCGTGGGACAAGCAGCAGAGTTGGGGCTCTCTGGTGCCATACACCATCGAAGAGGCGTATGAGGTGGCGGAGGCGGTGGAAACCGGGCAGGTAGCCGGCTTGCGCGATGAATTGGGGGATCTGCTGTTTCATGTGGTTTTTTACAGCCGGATTGCCGAGGAGGGGGGCCATTTTTCCCTGCAGGAGGTGATCCAGGGGGTGGTGACCAAAATGACCCGCCGCCATCCGCATGTGTTTGCCGCTGGCGCGGGGGAGTCTCCCCAGGCGGAAGAGGTGCCGGGCCGTTGGGAGGAGATCAAGCGCCAGGAGAAGAGTCAACAACGGTTGGCGCGGGGGGAGAGTGGTCCGGCCTCGGTTTTTGATGATGTCAACAGCCGTCTGTCGGCGCTGTTGTGGGCGTACAAGGTGCAGCGCAAAATGGGTCAGGTGGGGTTTGATTGGCCGGATGTTACGGGGGGGCTGGCCAAGGTTGAGGAGGAGTTGCAGGAGTTGGCGGAGGCCTGTCGGGAGGAGAATACGGCGGCTGTGAGCGAAGAGTTGGGTGATCTGCTGTTTACGCTGGTCAATGTGGCCCGCCATATGAAGATCAACCCGGAGGTAGCCCTTCGGGGTTCGACGCACAAGTTTCAGGATCGCTTCCGGTATATCGAAAGCCGGTTGCATCAGCAGGGTCAGGCGGTCGCATCGGCCAGTCTGGAGCAGTTGGAGGCGTTGTGGCAAGAGGCGAAGCAACGACCATCGCATCATGGGCAGCATGAAGAAGGAAGACGGGATTGATTCAACATTTACGCAATATTGCCATCATTGCTCACGTCGATCATGGCAAGACAACTTTGGTAGACAAACTCTTACAACAGTCGGGGACGTTGTCGCAGCGCGGTGAGGTGCGGGAACGGATCATGGACAGCAATGATCAGGAGCGGGAGCGGGGCATTACCATTCTGGCCAAGAATACGGCCATTCAGTGGGGCAAGTATCGCATCAATATTGTCGATACGCCGGGCCATGCCGATTTTGGCGGCGAGGTGGAGCGGGTGTTGTCGATGGTGGACTCGGTGTTGCTGTTGGTGGATGCCGTGGATGGTCCCATGCCGCAAACCCGTTTTGTGACCCGCAAAGCCTTTGATATGGGGTTTCGTCCCATTGTGGTGATCAACAAGGTGGATCGTCCCAGTGCCCGGCCTTTGTGGGTGTTGGATAAAACCTTCGAGCTGTTTGACAAACTGGGGGCGAGCGACGAACAGTTGGATTTTCCGGTCATTTATGCCTCGGCCTTGGCCGGTTTTGCCTCGCTGGATCCAGAACAGCCGGGTACCGATATGACTCCGCTGTTCGAGACCATTGTGCGCGAGGTTAATCCGCCTTTGGTTGACCCGGAGGGACCGTTTCAGATGCAGGTTTCGGCTCTGGATTATAACAGCTATGTGGGGTTGATCGGCATTGGACGGATCAAACGGGGTTCCATTCGCACCAACTCGCCGGTGACGGTGATTAGTGCCGATGAGCGGCAGCGTTCGGCCCGTATGCTGCAAATTTTTGGCTTTTTGGGGTTGGAACGGGTGGAGGTGCCGGAGGCGTTTGCCGGCGAGATCATCGCCTTTACCGGGGTGGAAAAGCTGGGTATCTCCGATACGCTGTGCCATCCAGAGGAGGTGGAGGCGTTGCCGTCGCTGGCGGTGGATGAACCGACCATCAGCATGATGTTTCAGGTCAACGACTCCCCCTTTGCCGGCAAAGAGGGCAAATTTGTCACCAGTCGTCAGTTGCGTGACCGTCTGTTTCGCGAGTTGGAACATAATGTGGCGCTGCGGGTCGAAGAGACTGAAAACCCAGATCGGTTTCGGGTGTCTGGTCGTGGCGAGTTGCATTTGGGCGTGTTGATCGAGACCATGCGCCGTGAGGGGTTTGAGTTGGGGGTTTCCAGGCCGGAGGTGATCGTGCGTGAGCGCGATGGCCAGCAGGAGGAGCCCTATGAGAGTCTGGTGATTGATGTGGAGGAGGCTTACCAGGGGGCGGTGATGGAGGCGTTGGGGCAGCGTCGGGCCGCGATGCAGGATATGGTTTCGGATGGTTCGGGGCGGGTGCGTCTGGATTATGTGATTCCGGCCCGTGGTTTGATTGGTTTTCAGACCGAGTTTCGCACCATCACCTCTGGCACCGGCTTAATGTATCATGTGTTTGACCATTATGGTCCCTCATGTCCCTCCGGTTTGGGGCAGCGCAAGAATGGGGTGTTGATTGCCCGTGAGGAGGGCAAGGCCACCGCCTATGCTCTGTGGAACTTGCAGGAGCGTGGGCGCCATTTGATTGGTCCGGGGGCGCTGATTTATGAGGGCATGATCATCGGCCTGCACAACCGCAACAATGACTTGGTGGTCAATCCGCTCAAGGGCAAACAGTTGACCAACATTCGGGCTTCCGGTTCGGATGAGGCGATTATTTTAACGCCGCCGATTCGCTTGTCGCTGGAACAGGCGTTGGAATTTATCAACAACGATGAGTTGGTGGAGGTGACGCCCCATTCCATCCGGTTGCGCAAGAAGTTGCTCAAGGAGCATGAGCGCAAACGTTACAGCAAGGATCAGGAGTGAGTGCAGTAGAGATCTGTACCGCAACGGGGGCAGTTCAGAAAGGGAGCTTCGGGTAGCAGGCCGCTGCGTTGCAACGCGGCGCGATCCTGCAATACCTGCTCTGCGGGACCGTCGGCGACCATCTGGCCTGCGTGCAGCAGGATGACCCGCTGGCAGGGTGGCAGCATCCAGGCTGGTTCATGGCTGGCGATGATCCAGGCGCAATCCAGTTGATCAAGAAGGGTGTTGAGGGTGTAGCGTCCTTGTGGATCCAGGGCGGTGGTGGGTTCATCCAACAGCAGCAGGTCTGGTTGGATGGCCAGGGCGGCGGCCAGGGCGACCCGTCTTTTTTCGCCCCCGGAGAGTTGATGGGCGGGGCGATGGCGCAGATGCCAGATCTGCAGGTGTTCCATGATCTGCCGTACTTGTGTCTCTCGCTGTGGTTTGGGGATGCCGAGGTTCAAGGGAGCAAAGGCCACATCCTCCTGCACGGTGGGCATGAACAACATATCTTCTGGATCCTGAAAGAGCAGCCCGGTGCGGGCGCGCAGTTGTTCCGGGTTGCTGGTGGAGATTGGGCTGCCATCCAGCAGGATGAGGCCGCTGGTTGGGGTTAAGGCAGCGGCCAGCAACTGCAGGAGGGTAGATTTGCCGGAACCGTTGGCACCCAGGAGCAGGATGCGTTCTCTGTGCTGGATGGTGAGGGAGATTTTGGCGAGGGCCTGGGTGCCGTTGTCATGGTGGAAGCCGAGGTCACGGGTTTCCAGGAGAGGGTTTTTCATGGCGTTTTACCCAACAGCCAGGCGCCCAGCCAGGGCACGGGTTGGCCGAAGCGGCAGAGAAGAAAGCCGCTGCTCCAGCCCAGCAGAAAGAGGGCATCGACAGGCCGGAAACGGAGCGCGCTGGTCAGGGGCAGGGTGCCGGTAAAGCCACGGGCGTACATGGCCAGGTGTAGGCGATGGGCCCGATCCATGGCCCGCAGCAGCAGATGGGTGATCAATCTGGCGGCCATGGACCAGGATGGGTAGCCTGTGGCGAAGGCGCGCAGGGTGTAGGCGCGGTACATGCGTTCGCTCTCTTTGAGCAGTAGGAAGAGGGCGTGCCAGGTCAGCAGCAGGCGTGCGAGCAGCGCCTTTGGCAGTCCCAGGTGGTGGGCGGCCATGCTCAGGGCGGGCAGAGGGGTGGTTGCGGTCAGCAGCAACACGGCACTCAAGGTGAGCAGCAGGCGCAGCAGCAGGGAGGTCAGGGAGAGCCAACCGGCGGAGAGGCTGAGTTCTGGCAGCAGGGTGATGGTGCGTTGGTCGAGGAACGGGTTGAGGATACCCAACAGCAGCACGAAGGGCAGGGCGGGCCGTACATTGTGCAGCAGCCAGCGGGCGGACAGGCCGGAGCGGGCCAGGAGCATCAGGGGAAAGGCGGCGAAGGGGAGCAGGGCGGCGACAGCATAGGGTTCCATGGAGGTTACGCACAGCAAGAAGAGCAAGGTGGTGATTATCTTGCTGCGCGGGTCCAGGCGATGGATGGGGGAGTCTTGTTGCGCCACTCTGTCGAGTTGTTTGAGGGGCTGGAGTGGTTGCTCCTGTGTACACACGGTTTTTTTCCGTTGGTTAGGGGTGTTTGTCTGTTGTTTTGTGTTGCAGCAGGCGGAAGAGGGACCAGAGCAGCACCAGGGTGAGCAGGCCGCCGACCACTCCGGCCAGGGAGGTAGCGGGATCGGGGGATCCCCACTGTTTTTCCTTATCTTCTGGTGGATTGTTTGGGTCGGTGGGGAAGGCATAATCGGGCATGGGGGCCAAGTGGCTTTGCAGATTGGCGGCCATGTGGTGCAGGGGGCTTGCGGTTGTCGGGGTTTCGTGCTGGCTGGTGGAGCGACTGACGGACCATTCCAGGCCATCCGGGTCGGAGGAGGCGAACCAGGAGAGCAGGGTGGCCAACAGCAGGGCTGCCACGGCGAGGCGGGTGGGGATTTTGCCCCACGCAGGGGTGGATGGTGTTTCTGGGGCGAGAGACCATTGTGGGCGGGCTTGCAGGAGCAGTTCCACGATGGTCATGGTGACGATGCCTTCCACCACGCCGATGGCCAGATGGATGGAGCCCATGCTCCACAGGAAGGTGTTCAGGGGCAAGGCGGTCAAGCCGGAGAACCAGGTTTCCAGCACCACGGCCAGGGCGCCGAGCAGCAGGGCCAGTAGGGCGGTCAGAAAGGTGATCACGCGCAATTGTTTACCTGGTTGGGGCTGTGTTCCGGCCAGGGGTTGAAAGAGCAGGGGGTAGACGATCAGGCAGGGGATGACCCCCATATTGAAGAGATTGGCGCCCAGGGCCAGTAGTCCGCCATCGGCGAAGAAGAGGGCCTGGATGGTGAGGACGGCGCCGATGGCCAGGAGGGCCTGGTAGGGTCCGATCAGGATGGCCAGGAGCATGCCGCCGGTGAGATGGCCGCTGGAACCGGTACCGGGAATGGCAAAATTAATCATTTGTGCGGCGAAGAGGAAGGCGCCCAGGACGCTGCCCATGGGGATGGTGCTGCTGGGCAGGTGTGTGGTGCGGCGCAGGGCCACGGCGACGGCGCCAGCGGAGAGCAGCCAGAAGGTGGCGGCGGTTTCGGCGGAGAGCAGGGCATCGGACATGTGCATGGCATGACTCCGTGTCTGGTGTGAAGAAAAACAGAAACATCATAACAAAGATGATAGGTCTCTCTACTGTACGTGTCAAAGGAGAAATTGGAGTATGAAGAAGGAGATGGAACGATTCACGATCTCATTGGATGCGGATTTGGCACAGCGTTTTGACCAACTGATCCGGCGGCGGGGTTATGGCAACCGTTCGGAGGCGGTACGGGATTTGTTGCATCGGGAGTTGGCGGAGGAGCATCTGGCCCATGCGGAGGATGCGGAGGGGGTAGGGGTTTTGGTTTATGTTTATGACCATGAGGATCGGGCTTTGTCGTCGCGTTTGACGCGCAAGCAGCATCAGGGTCATGATTTGGTGCAGGCTTCTTTGCATGTGCATTTGGACCGGGACAGGTGTTTGGAGAGTGTGGTGTTGCGGGGTCCGGTGCATCGGATCAAGCCGTTGGCGCAATCGATTGTCAGTGAGTCTGGGGTTCGGTATGGTCAACTGCATATGGCGCCGTTGATGGTTGGTGAGGTGCATACGCATGGTGTGGAGGAGGAAACTCTGTAGCGCAACAAAAAGCAAAAAAGTGATTGCGGGGTGCAGGGGCGATCATCGCCCCTGCCGGGTGCAGGGCGGAGCCCTGCTTGTAATGTGCGGCGTTTAAGATAAGCAAATGCGCAGCATTTGCGCACGCCGCACAGATTTGTGCCCCGCAGGGGCACTCTTTGGGAGGGCGGACGCCCGACATGCACGGTGTTGTATTGAGTGACGGTGCAGGAGGGACCGCATGCATGGGTTTGGCGATTGTTTGTTGTGGCGGCATGGTATATCCTGTGCTCTGATTGTGTCGTTGTTACGTACCCATTACACTGCAGTTTGCCCCTTTCCTGATTGTGTAGCGCCTTGGAGATGCATGGTATGATGGTTGATTTCAAGGGTGCTTTTGCACGACACCAAGATGATGCTGATTTGTTATACAGACATATGCGCTGGGAAAATGCCGATCAGTTGTATGGCTTGGCAGCCGAGTGTGGTTTGAAGTTTTTGATGCAGGCTTTTGGCATGGAGCTTGAGGGGAATGCTCCTAAATTGAAAGAGGATAGAAGGCATATCAACGAGCTTTGGGGGCGATATGAACACTATCAACAAGGTCGGCCAATTTATGCATTGAGTTCCGAAGATCCTTTCCAGAATTGGAACGTGTCCCAGCGCTATTGTGTGGATGCCTCTTTTGATCAGGCGCGTGTGGATCCCCACCGGGCAGGTGCGTGTGAGATTGCCGGCTTGCTGCAGCAAGCCGAGAGGGAGGGATTGCTCCAATGATCTTTGATCACACTCTTGAGGCGACTGCCCAGGTTTTTATTGCTGCCAAAGCGCTATTGCTTGAGCTGTTCAAGGTAGAAAAGCAGGCGCTGCTGGTCAATCGTGACCTGAATGGCCGGGTATCCATCATTGCCCATGCCGACCTGGAAGCGGACTATCAGGCGCAGCTTGCAGCCTTGTCGCAACAGTTAGCCGAGCGATTGGAAAAACACGCAGCGAAACGACCTTTGTTGTATGACGCGGAGATGGCGAGTGTTGCCAAGGGAGCGGTGAGTTTTCCGCTGCAGTTGTTTGTGCCGGAGGCGCTGCAGGCAGAACTGGCTGATTTGCCGATTCAGGTTGTGGATCGTTTGGCGACCGAAAGCCATTGGTTGCCGCGTGATGTCGAGCGTGGGGGGGTGCCACGTATTGTTTTTTACTCCATCAAGGGTGGGGTAGGGCGTTCCACTGCGTTGGCGGTGATGGCCTGGGATTTGGCGGCAAAGGGCAGGAAGGTGATGGTTTTGGACCTGGATCTGGAATCACCCGGTTTGTCTTCGGCGTTGCTGCCAGAGGAACGGCGCCCGGATTATGGTATTGCTGACTGGTTGGTTGAAGATTTGGTGGATAATGGTGAGCGCTTGTTGGCGGGGATGTCTGCCACCAGTCCCCTGGCTGACGCGTCGCGTGGTTCCATTGTGGTCATTCCGGCACATGGGCGCGATCCGGGCGAATATATTGCCAAGTTGGGTCGGGTCTGGATGCCGAAGGTGAGCAGCCAACCGGGCGCACCGGTGCGGCGGGAAACATGGTCGCAACGTTTGGCCCGCCTGATCAATCGTCTGCAGGAGCGCCATCAACCGCAGGTGATTTTGATCGATTCCCGGGCAGGTATCGATGAGGTGGCCGCCAGTTGCCTGATGGATATGGGGGCGCAGCATATCCTGTTGTTTGCCATCGATGGGGCGCAAACATGGTCCGGCTATCGCATTTTGTTTCGTCATTGGCGGCGCAGCAACACCGTTGCACCGATTCGCGCACGCTTGCACCTGGTTGGTGCGATGGTTCCTGAATTGGAACCGGACGACTACATGAAACGGATGCAAGAGCAGGCAGCCCAATTGTTTACGGAAGAGTTGTACGATGCGATTCCGGCAGGGGAAGTAATGGATGGGGCGCGCTATTTCGGCTTTGTCGCAGACGATAACATGGCACCCCATGCCCCCATAGCGGTGCGCTGGCATCGGGGGTGGTCGGCGTTACCCGCTTTGCATGATCGTTTGGGAGCTTTTCACCAGCGGGAGATTGATTTTGTATTCGGGGAGTTGAAGGATTTTATCGCCAGAATTGTCTTGCCAGCGCAAGCCACTGCTGGGCCAAGCAATGCCAGCGCGATTCGTGCGGCCCTGTTGGCAGCACTGCCAGAATCCTATTCTAACGACACGTTACCGACGGTAGATAATTTTTATATTTTTCCAATGCATGCCAAAGCGTTGCATCTGGATGTATCCCTGGTCTCGGGTGTCTGTGGGGCGGGCAAATCCTTTTTGATCGCTGCCTTGGCCGATGATACCCTGAAGAGTCGGTTGGCCGAATGGGTGCCTGAACTGCATCAAACCGATATTTGTATTGGTTTTTCCGAGCTGGTGAAAGGTGAATTTTCTCTTGATTCGGGCCTGTTCAGCCGTTTGTTGGACGAAGGTTATGAATCGGAAGAGATTTGGCGTGCAGTGATTATCCGTTGGCTGGCTTCCTTTGTGGGGAGAGACTTGCCGGTTGACTGGTTGTTCATACTCGCATGGTTGCGTGACAATCCAGAGGAGGTCATGCAACTGGTGAGTACGGCCAACCACCATTTTGCAGGTCAATACCGCCATGCCCTGATTGTGTTTGATACTCTGGATTTTGTCGGTGCAAAGCAGTTAGACGAGCTTAAAATTCTGCAGGGGTTGTCACAAATTGCTTTGTGGTTCAAAGAGTTTCCTTGGTTGCATGTGAAAGTTTTTCTGCAGTTTGATCAGTTTCGGCGTGATCCGCTTTGGGGTGTTGATTTGTTTCCTTTGAACCTAAGGGCCAATTTTTGGATACCATGGGATCAATCCATGCTGCATGGATTACTGTGGCAGCGGTTGATGGGACACGCAGATTTTTTGCGTGCCATTCGGGGAACGCTTGGGCAGTCGGATGGATTGCACGGGGATGATCAGAAGATTATCAGACAGTTTGATTTGTTGGCCGGTACCTGGGCGGTTGATGGCGGTCACAATACGGCGGTATCCTGGTTGAATACCTATTTGCAGGATGTCCAAGGATGGATCACGCCACGCTCCTTTCTGGCCGCCATTCGGCAGGCTGCTATTCATACTCAAGAGTTCTATCCAGATCATCCATGGCCACTGCATCCCGTCAGCATCAAAAACAGTATTCGTCAAGCGGCAAAAGTGCGCGTTGCAGAGATCAGTTCACATTATCCCTGGATTATTCCCGTAATGGAGGCACTCAAAGGGGTCACTCTTCCCTGTAAATTCGAGCAAATTCAAGAACGTTGGCAAGAATGTTTTCCCGAAGGTCCTGGTAATATGGTAGAATATATCCACCATTTCCGGGAAAAGGAAGCAGATTGGAGTGATATACGTAATGAATTGCACATATCAAGAATTTTGAAACTTTCAGCTTCCAATGACCGCATCGACTTCCCAGAAATCTACCGCGTCGCCTTCGGTTTGGGTCGCCAAGGCGGTGTGCATCCTGACCCTGTTCAATAGCGCACCGTAACGTGCGTTATTTTCCGTACCGTCATGCCTGCAACACGGTGCATGTCGGGCTCCGCCCTCCCAAGGCGTGCCCCTGCGGGGCACAAATTTGGGCGCGCTGCGCAGATTTGCTGCGCAAATCTGCTTCGGTAAAAGCGCGCCATTTCAGCAGGGCTCCGCCCTGCACCCGCAAGGGGAGATAATCTCCCCTTGACCCCATTCAACTGGCAGATCCTATCGAGTTGGTTGACACCACAGTAAACAATAGGTAAATTGGGAGATAATTGAGTACGCAACACGCAGGGGGAGACGGGGACACGGGAACAGGTATGAAAACTTTGATTGCCGACGATGAATTTGCCAACCGTGAGTTGCTCAAACACTTCCTGCGTCCATACGGCGACTGCTTCCTCGCCGAAGACGGCGCAACCGCCGTCGCCCTGTTCAAAAGCCATCTGGCCAGCGGCAAACCCTTCGATCTGGTCATGATGGATATCATGATGCCCAATATGGATGGCCAAGAGGCCGTGCGCGAAATGCGTCGCCTGGAAAAAGAGCTGTACGGCCCCTCCGCCGATAGCAGCCGTTTCTCCCTCATCATCATGCAAACCTCCCTGGATGATCCCAAACATCTGGTGGAATCCTACTTTAAAGGCAAATGCAACGGCTACCTGACCAAGCCCATCACCCAGGAAGTTCTGCTCGATAAGTTGCAAAAGCATAACTTGATTTGATCAATGTCTTTTTTATAAAGCTGCTTGATTCCGCGCTCTTTTTTCGATCACCAAGACCGCGCAGAACCATGATTATCGAAAAGGTTGGCCTGCTTTTTGCGCATTATGCCAGGGAGTCGTCTTGGTGTGATACGCGTATAGTCTCTTCGAGCTGATTGAGTCATGGGAAAGGGGTGTCGATGACCGCTGTGGAATCCATGACCGGATTGTCTCCAGATCCGGTGCCACTCTGGCATAAGCCGCTTGAATTACAGCAGCTTACCGCATGCCTTTCCGAGGGCCTCCTGGTCCTGGATCGGGAAGGACGCTTCCGCTTTGTCAGCGCAGCGGCAGAACGGGTGCTGGGTTGGAGCGCCGAAGAGTTGTTGGGCGAAATCGCCCACTACAAAATTCACTGTCAAAATTTGGCCCAGCAGCAGGTTCCCCTGGAGGAGTGCCCCGCCCATAAGGCGATTGGGGATGGTCGGGTATATCATATTGAAAATGATGTATTCATTCATCGCGATGGCCATATGATTCCCGTCTCGTTTACGGTGGCTCCCCTGCGGGAACAGGGCGAGATAGTCGGTGCGGTGACGGTGTTCAACGCGTTGAGCGGTCAACTGGAGTTGGAGCAGGAGATTCGGCAGGCCCAGGATATTGCCCTGGAAACCTCGCGATTGAAAGCAGAATTTCTCTCCAATATGAGCCATGAACTGCGTACCCCGATCCATGGGGTGATCGGCTTGAATGATCTGTTGCTGGACAGCAAGCTGACCAAAGAGCAACGGGAACTGGCCACGGCAGTGCGGGATTCCGCCCAGGCGTTGTTGACAATCGTCAGCGATATTTTGGATTTTTCCCGTATCGAATCGGGTCGTTTGGAAATCAAAGTCGAAGAGTTTCGCCCGGCCAAGGTGGTGGAAGAGGTGGTCGGTCTGTTGTCGCCACAGGTGCAAGGCAAGCCGATCCATCTGGTGACACAGATTGCCAACCGCATTCCATCGGTGTTGCTGGGGGACGTGGCGCGTATCCGACAGGTCTTGCTCAACCTAGCCGGCAATGCCATCAAGTTTACCAAACGCGGCGAGGTGGCGATTCGGGTCCGTCTGGAAAAAAAGAGCAAGAATCAGATTCTATTGCGGTTTTTGGTGGCGGACACCGGTATCGGCATCGCCAAGGCACAGCAGCACCGTCTGTTTCGGCCTTTTGTCCAGGTGGATGGTTCTTCGACGCGTCCCTATGGCGGCACCGGGTTGGGCTTGTCGATTGCCAGTCGTCTGGTGGAGTTGATGGGCGGGCAGATTGGCTTTGAGAGCCGCAAGGATCGGGGATCGTTGTTCTGGTTTGATGTGCCATTGACCCGCTCGGGCGAGGTGGAACAGCCGCTGCAACCGGAAGAGTTGAAAGCGCGTCTGGCCGGGGTGAAAATTTTGATCGTCGATCCGCAACAGGCCAGCCAGACCCTGTTGCTGAACAAGGTGTTGCGTTGGAAAATGCGGGCCACCTCGGTGGAGAGTCTGGAGGAGCTTCCCACCTATTTGTGCCAGGAGGCGGCTACCGGGACGCCCTGTCGGTTGGTTTTGGTCTCGATGCCGGGGTCAGGGGGGCAAGCACGGGAACAGGCGTTGTCGGCAATGCAGATGGTGCGGCAGCAGGACGGTTGGTTTGGCGTGTCGTTCATCCTGTTGTCGGGTGGCAATGACAAGAAATTTTTGGAAGAGGCGCGCCAGGCAGGTTATGCGGCCATTTTGGGCAAGCCGGTGCAGAGCCCGCGCTTGTTGGATGTGTTGACCGCTTTATTGCCCGTGGAGCAGGAGGAGGGGGAAACGGATCGGGTTCCCCCAATGGCCGGGGCCGTTGATCCGTCGACGCCGACAGGTGCAACAGGGGATACCCTGCAGCGGGAGAGCGAAAATACCCGGCGCGGAGAGCCGTTATGGTTGCCTGGAGAGGGTACGCTTCTGAACCGCAAGGGGGGGGGCGGGCTGCCGATCCTGTTGGCGGAGGATAATGCCGTCATTCAAAAGGCCGTGCAGATTCAGTTGCACCGCCTGGGATACGGGGTGCATACCGTTGCCAACGGGCAGGAGGCGCTCTCCTTCGTCCAGAATGGGCAGTGCGCGTTGGTTTTGATGGATTGCCATATGCCTGTGATGGATGGTTATCTGGCAACTCAGGCCATACGGCAGTCCTCTGTACTGGAGTTGCCGATTATTGGCATGGTTGCCGCAAGCGTCAAAGGGGATCGGGAGCGTTGTTTGGAGTCGGGGATGAATGATGTGTTGGGCAAGCCGGTGCAGTGGGAGGCACTGAAGGAGATGTTGGCGCGTTGGGCGCCGTTGCCGGAGAGTGTGTGAATCAATCGCCGCGAGCAAGCCCATGGGCTGCGCAGCAGATTGGTTCACACACTCAGAGCAGGCGTAGAGATGGAGTGGCTGGCATGATGCAAAAATGGGTGGACGAAGAGGATGCGGTGACCGTGCGGGTCAGCGATGAAGAGCGTTTGGTGCGCTGGTTGGCCGTGGGGCGCACCTTGCCGCCGGAGGGATTGGCCACGTTGCGGGAGGTGGAGGAGAGCGGTTGGCGTGTGGTGACGGCCAGCGGGGATGCTCTGAGCCGCAGCGAACAGGTGGCCTGTCTGCGGGAGCAGGCGGATCTGCCTTTTTGGGCCTTTGCGTTGGCCAAAAGTTACCTGGATGATGTGGGTGAATGGCCCCTGTTTGGCATGGCTACAGAGCAGGCGTTGGCCGCCTATGCGGAGCATCGCGATGTGTTGCGGGCGGTGCAGGAGCTGTTGGTTTCCGTGCAGGCGGTGTGGCCGGATGTGCAGTTGGTACGGGTTGAAGAGGTGCAGGGCAGACCCCATTGAATGGGGTTGGTTTGGCATGATTCTGCTGAGTGGCAGCATCTTGTTTGACGGATTTGGGATGGACTCAATTGCCGGATGGGAGTGGTGCGGGAGCCAATGGACGATCGGGAGATGACACAGGGAGCGGCGGTGCATGATGTGCAGGAGATCTTTTCCGGGGCCAGCATCGCGCAGGCGGATTATCATCGGATCATGGATCGTTTGCCGACCGGGGTGCTGTTGCATCGCCAGGGGGTGATTTTGTATGCCAACCCGGTCATGGTCAATATCCTGGGCCTGGAGCGGCCAGCGGATTGTTTGTACAAGCCGTTACTGAACTATTTTCAGCCGGAGAGCTGGAAGCGGATCGAGCAGGCTGTGGAGGCGATGGGCAACGAGGAGTCCGGGGGGATTCCGGGTGAGGTCATCTTGATCCGTTCCGATGACAAGGAGGCGACGCTGGAGACCATCACTGCCCAGGTGGATCTGGCGGAGGGGGCGCTCTTTTGTACGGTGGCGCAAGATATTTCGCAGCGCAAACAGAATGAGGATCGCATTCGGCATCAGGCCAACTATGACAATTTGACCGGTCTGCCCAACCGTATGTTGTTCATGGATCGTCTGCAGCGTGAGGTGGTGCGTGCCACGCGGCAGCAGCATCGCGTTGCGTTGATGTTCATCGATCTGGACCGTTTCAAGTGGGTCAACGATACGCTGGGCCATGCGGCAGGGGATGAATTATTGCGGGAGGTTTCCACCCGCTTGCAGGGCTGTTTGCGCAAATCGGATACAGTGGCGCGCATGGGTGGGGATGAATTTACCGCCATCCTGCCGGATATGGCCCGTGGTCCTTTTGCCGAGCGGGTGGCCAGTGAGGTGTTGGGGCAGTTGGTGGCACCATTTACCCTGTGTGGTCAGGAGGTGATGATCTCTGGTTCGATTGGCATTGCCATCTATCCCGATGATGCCGCTTCGATGGATGAGTTGCTGCGCAACGCCGACATTGCCATGTATCGCGCCAAGAGTGCGGGCCGTAACGGGTACCGTTTTTTTACCCCGGATATGCATGCCGAGGCGCAGCAGCGCATGGAGCTGGAAAAAGATCTGCATTATGTCCTGGAGCGCCAGGAGTTGGTGATTCACTATCAACCCATTGTGGATCTGAACACGCGTCAGGTGATGGGGGCGGAGTGTCTGTTGCGTTGGATTCATCCCAAGCGGGGTTTTATCTCTCCGGCATTGTTTATTCCGATGGCCGAAGAGATTGGCATGATCAGCAAAATTACCGAGTGGACCATCCGCACGGCCTGTGCGCAGGCGGCGCAGTGGCGAAGACGTCCGGGGTGTGCGCATTTCTTTGTCTCCGTTAACCTTTCGTGTACGCGTTGCCGGGATCTGTCGGTTGGGGATAACATGCCCAAAATTTTCCAGCAGACCGGTTTGCCTGCCGACGGTCTGGTTTTGGAAATTACCGAAAATATTCTCTCCGAGGATGCCAACCGTGCGTTGCAGATGCTCAACCAGTTGGTGCAGATGGGGGTGAATCTGTGGTTGGATGATTTTGGTACCGGTCACTCTTCGTTGAGTGTTTTGAAGCGGTTGCCGGTGAGTGGGATCAAGATTGACCGTTCTTTTGTGCCCAGTGCCCTGTCTGACCCGGAGACGGTGGTGTTGGTGGAGGCCATTTTATCCTTGGCCCGGAGTCTTGACCGGGAGGTGATTGGTGAGGGGATTGAAGCCGAGGCGCAAGCGGAGTTTCTCTCGGCGCGCAGTTGTCGTTTCGGGCAGGGCTATCTTTTCCTGAAGCCGGAGCCGGCGGAAGAGTTTGTGAAGGTTTTGGGATAAGATTTAAGAAATTAACGGATATGGGGTCCAGGGGAGATGATCTCCCCTGGCGGGTTATTATTTTTTCTCTCTAAATGATCTACAGATGAATCAGGGTCGGGGCCAACCAACCCAGCAGACCAAAAGCAACCCCTACCACCCCCAAAAAACCCGCACCCCAGACCAACATCACTGTACCAGTCACCACCGAGGCAGAGGCCATGACGATGGCGATCTGCAACGCCGCAGCGCCATACTCAAACATGTGATGGGCTGCCGCCGCCTTGTCGCGGATCTTTTGGGCGGCAATGGCCCGCGCACGCAACTCCTTGCGGCCCTCTCCCTTGTCCGGTTCGCTCTCGTAGCGCGCTGCCGTGTTGCGCCAATCGGCGATGCGTTTACTCCAGACAGCCTCCTGATCGGTACTGAGATTGGCCGGTTTGCTGGCTTCCATCAATTCGGCAACCGTCTCCATGGTGGTCTTGCGGATGGTTTTGGCTTGGTAAAAGGCCCACAGGTCGGAGGCCTCGATGTTGTGCGCAATCTGCGAACTCTGCGAACCATTGGCACCCGTTTCAACCAGGGCCAACAGGCAGGCCAGCACGCTAATCATGATGGCAACAAGTCTTTTGCCGCCTCCCTCACCGCCATGCTCGCCCTCATGATGGCTATGGGCCGCTTCATGGATCTGTTCCTGCGTTTCCATCACTTCCATCGTTGCACCTCATTGCAATAAAAATTGAATCACCATTCAAATGGCATTGGACACCGACTACCGCAGGGTGTCAATGACCAACGCGCCACGACCAGAGCTCCAGAGTCGTCCAGGAGAAAACTCTTAATCTTCGATACCGTACTGGCGGAGTTTGTTGTGCAGAGATTGGCGAGTAATATCCAGAAGTTGAGCCGCTTGCAGCTTGTTGCCTTGCGTTTTGTTCAAGGCTGCCCGAATCAGGCGAATTTCCAGACGTTCCCGTTGTGTTGGCAGGGAGAAAGAGTCCGGCAGGTTTTCTTGCAGTGCTTGCTCCTGCCCATGGCCTTGCGCGGGCAGTGAACAGTATTGCGCGGAGATAATTTCGTTATCGGGAGTCAGGGCAACCAAGCGTTCCACTTCGTGCTCCAGTTGCCGCACATTGCCGGGCCAGCCATATCCCTCAAAACGGGCCAAAACTTCTGGAGAATAACCGAGCACCTTTTTGTTGAAGCGGGTACTGACCTCGTCCAGAAACATCATGGCCAGAGGGAGAATATCCAAAGGCCGTTCCCGCAAAGGCGGCAAGGTCAAGTCAACCGCAAACAGACGAAAGAACAGATCCTCCCGAAAGCGTCCCTTCTTGACCTCATCCTGCAGCTTTTTGGCCGAGGCGCTGATGATGCGGAAGTCGTAACGGTGCAGTCGATTGCCCCCCAGGCGTACCCCTTCTTTTTCCTGAATGGCCCGTAAAAATTTGGGTTGGATGGTCAGGGGCATTTCCGAAATTTCGTCCAGAAAAAGGGTGCCGCCATTGGCCTCCTCGAAGCGGCCCAAACGACTGGCAACCGCCCCCGTGAAGGCTCCTTTTTCGTAGCCAAAAAACTCGCTCTCCATGAGATTTTCCGGGATGGCAGAACAGTTGACCGCCACAAAGGGACGGCTGCGCCGTTCGCTGGATTGTTCATGAATCATGCGGGCAATGACCTCTTTTCCGGTACCACTCTCTCCGGTAATGAAGACATTGACGGGCAGAGAACCAATCTGGCGCACAATCTCCAGCGTTTGCCGCATAGACGGGCTCTCGGCAATAAAGCGGTGTCGGTCCGAGGCACTGAAGTCGGAACGCGCCATCTCCTCATGCATGTGTTTGGAGATGCTGATCATCTCTTCGGTGATGATGTTGTGCTCAATGGAAAGGGCCAGATAGCGCACCACCTGCTGCAGAAGAATTTCATCCTGTTGCGTAAAACCGTCAGCACTGCGCTTGTTGAGTACCTGGACGGCCCCAATGCAGCGCTTTTCGGCCAGACTGAAGATGGGAATGCTGATTAAATTGCGGGTGACAAAATCGGTTTTTTGATCAACCTGGGCGTGAAAGCCGCTGTGATGCTCCAGATTGGATCCGAAAATGGTCGTTCCTTCGGCAATGGTCCGGCCAACGATACTGCCGTCTTTGGGGGCGATGATCTCTTTTTCACGCATGCCTGTACCGAATTTAAGCCACACATTATCCGATTCGGCACTGTAGATAAAAATGCTGCAACGCTCAGCTTGAACCAGTGGCGGAAAAACGGCCACAAAAAAACGCATCAAATTTTCATAGTCCCGATTGCTCCAGGCGCGGGTAATGCGGTCAAGCTGTGCCTTGAGGGTGACCAGTCGCTGGCGGATTTCCGAAGTTTTGAACATGGAGAGGGCTATCCTGCTGCTGCCTGCGGCCGCGCAACCCGTTTGCGATTCTGCAGGGGTCGGGCAGAGGGCAGCGAAAACCGGGAAAGCATCTGAAACACTTCCAGCACGGTTTGTGTGGGTAAGCGCAGCAGGCGGGCTGTCTCCTCCACATCGGCCCCATTGAGCGCCAAATCAATGATTTGCTGCCGCGACGACGAGGCAGAAGGCTTGCTGCGATAGTTGAGCAAGAAAACGCGCCGCGTGCAGGAGGGGTTCTGGCAGATGAAACGCTGGGCCCCGTTCGGTTGCTTGCCATACTTGACAACATTCAGGCTGTCACACTCAGGACAGCGCACTTCCACTACGGCCATGATGGAATACTCCTTAACGTGCTTTGGCTCTCTTCTAAATACCACGCGAAGCAAATCAATTATTATGCCAAACAGGGGTGAATAAATAATCTTCTTGTAAATGAACAGGTTGCAGTTGTCTCTTCTGTCGGTGAGTCGAATGAAATCGGGCTCTGGGCAAAATGTTCCAATGATGATCTGCAAAAAATGCCTGTGCAGGAGAGGTTTGGTCGGTTGAATTACATGTAAATATATGAAATATATAAATAAAAAAATTGGAATGCAAGTTGCGATACGGAGGCCAGAGGTGCGGATGGCTGTTTTTGTGGGCAAATTTTGTCGGTAAAAACCATCCGCTGAATTTTTTCTGCTGCGCGCAAGCGAAGGGGTTTCCATGGCAAACATACTCTCTGCAGTTCCCGGTCTGTCGAATATGGTCAACGCGGCGTTGCTGGATCCTGCGCTGCTGGCTCTCAAGGAGAACCAGAGCAGTGCGACGGCCATTGCGGAGGGGTATCGGGTTGATCTTTCCCAGGAGGAGCAGCAGTCTGGTCGGGCGGGGGCGTCGCAGATTTCGTTGGGGGGGCGTTTGTCGTTGGATCTGCAGGCTTTGAATCAGGCCACGATTCAGGCCAACGATGGGATTGCCATGACGCAGATTTCCGGGGTAGCGCTGAATGATATTCATGCTGATCTGGTCCAGATGCAGAAGCTGGTGCAGGCCAGTCGCAGTGGTTCCTTGAGTGCCGAGGATCGGCAAAGCCTGCAGGAAGAGGCGAAAAAGTTGCAGGCGGCCATTGATCAAAAGATCCATACGGCGCGTTATAACGACATTCCTTTGTTGGCCAGCACGCGGGCCGTCTTGTTGCAGGCTGGTATTGAGAGTGGCAGTCAGAACACGGTGACTTTGCAGGATTTGACGCAGTCTCTGACGCCGGTCGATCTGGGCAGTGAGGCGGGGGTAGAGGCGGCGGGCAGCTCCTTGAACAAGGATCTTCCTGTGGTAGCGGGCATGCAAAGGCAGATGGCGAGCAAGCAGGGGGAGTTTACCGCTGCCATTGATCGTTTGTCGTCCTGGTCGGCGGCGCGTACCGGCATGGGGCAGAGTATCGACAGTGATCAGGCGGCAACCCAGGCGGCCAATCGCATTGCCGCACTGATTCGCGGACATGCGGCCATGGCGTTCAATGTTCAGGCCAATCAAGCGGCGTCGCGGGTGGCCAATCTGGTGTAATTTTGCCCTTCTGGTTATCTGGCGGGGCTGTCATGTGTGGATTTTTGTGGGCGGGCTGGCGTAATTTTTACGCCAGCCCGTTTGCGTATGGATGGAGCGCGTATGAACTCTCTTTTTTTTGCTCTTGTTGTGATGGGGTTTACGGCCACGGCTTGGCAGCAGTGGCACTGGCTGCCGCAGGGTGACGCACTGGCACCGATGCAGGTGTTGAGCAAGGCGATGATTGATGCGGCAGCGGCAGCGGTGACCCTGGCCATCGGGTTGATTGGCAGCATGGCGTTATTTTTGGGGTTGATGAAGGTGGCGGAGCGGGGGGGGTTGTTGACCCTGTTGGCGCGGTTAATTCGGCCATTGATGGTGCGTCTGTTTCCCGATGTGCCGGCGGATCATCCGGCCATGGGGGCGATGATTCTCAATTTGGCGGCCAATGCCTTGGGACTGGGCAATGCGGCGACACCTTTCGGCATTCGGGCCATGCATGAGTTGAATCGGCTCAATCCTGCACCGGGCACGGCGACCAATGCCATGGCGCTTTTTTTGGCTTTGAACACGGCCAGCATCACGTTGGTTCCCAGCAGTGTGATTGCTGTGCGGGCGGCCTTGGGCTCGCGGGAGCCGGCGGCCATACTGGCCACGACTCTTTTTGCCACGCTGTGTGCCACGGTGGTGGCGGTTATTGCCTCTCGCGTGTTGCAGGGCTGGACCCGTCCAGTGACGGTTGTGGCGCAGGGGGAGGTAGTTGTTGCCGAGGTATCTGGTGACAGCGCTGCTTTGGCGGCGATTGAGGAGGGTTATCCGGGTTGGGTGTCTGGGCTAGCGTTTTTGTTCATGCTGGCTTTTGTGCCGCTGACCATTTTGTATGGCAAGCAGTTTTCGCTGTGGCTGCTGCCGGGTTTGGTGGTGGGATTTTTGGGCTTTGGGGTTTGGCGTGGGGTGCAGGTTTATGAAGTGTTCGTGGAGGGGGCCAAGGAGGGGTTTGAGACGGCGGTACGGATCATTCCCTATCTGGTGGCCATTCTGGTGGCGGTGGCCATGTTTCGCAGCAGTGGGGCGATGAACAGTCTGGTCATGGTGTTGGCTCCTTTGACCACCCCGTTGGGTTTGCCGGCAGAAGCGTTGCCCATGGCGTTGTTGCGTCCTTTTTCTGGATCTGGTGCTTATGGTCTGATGACGGCCATCATGCAGGATCCGGCCATCGGACCAGACAGTTACGTGGGCATGCTGGTCAGCACCATTCAAGGATCGACGGAGACCACCTTTTACGTGTTGGCGGTGTATATGGGGGCAGTACAGGTGCGGCGTCTGCGCCATACCTTGGCTGCCGCCTTGACGGCAGATTTGGCTGCTCTGGCGGCGGCGGTATGGATCTGTTCCTATCTGTTTGGTGATCGTTGAGCGCAAGGTGGGAGTCGGATATGGATCTGTTGGTGGGTGAACCTTGGCCTTCGGCCAGGGCGTTACAAGAGGAGTGGTTGGCCAACTTGGCGCGCCGTGTTGAGGTGCGTCAGGCCGATCTGCTGCGCGAGCAGATGCTCCTGATGATGACCGAAGTTCCAGAGTCATTTTATGGTGTGTTGACATTGGAGCGTTGGCGTTGGCTGAAGCGCTGGCGGGCGGGTCGCTGCTATGCTGCGTTGCACCATTATGTATGGCTGCAGGCTTTGCAGCAGGCCCAGCCGATCTATGCTCCTGGGATTTCGCGCACGTTGCGCTATGCTCTGTTGCAGAAAGGGCCGGCTGGGCAGAGGTTGGTGAAGCGGTTGGAGAGGCAACTCGCTCTGTTTACCGTTTTGACCGACAATTGGCAAGAGTCGGGATTTTTACGTGTTGCCCACCATGTCGTGCAGGTGGTTTTCGGTGATTTGCACAGTCGGCCCAGAAGGCTGGTGACAGCAGTGCAATTGGCGGATTATCTGGATCAATACTATGAAGAGCAATTGAATCGTTTGCAGAATATGGAACTCATGGCACAGTAAATGTGTGCGATGGTCAAACGCTACACCTGACAAGCAAATTTCTGCGGGGTCCAGGGGCGATCATCGCCCCTGGCGGGTCCAGGGCAGAGCCCTGGGAATTTGGTTTTATCTTTTATCTTTTATCTTTTATCTTTTATCTTTTATCTTTTATCTTTTATCTTTTATCTTTTATCTTTTATCTTTTATCTTTTATCTTTTATCTTTTATCTTTTATCTTTTATCTTTTGCCTTTGGCGCGCTTTTCACGATAAGCCGATGCGTTTTTTGCATCGGCGCAGCGCGCCTAATTGACGCAAGATGTGCGTATTGGCGCGCTTTTCTGCGCCAATACGCACATCCTCCCAATGGGTTTTCCCCGTAGGTAACTGTGTACCGCGTGGTTAAAAGTCGGGCGTCCGCCCTCCCAAAGCGTGCCCCTGCGGGGCACAAATTTGGGCGCGCTGCGCAGATTTGCTGCGCAAATCTGCTTCGTTAAAAGCGCGCCATTACAAGCAGGGCTCCGCCCTGCACCCGGCAGGGGCGGTGACCGCCCCTGCACCCCGCAGTAATATTGTAATTTTAACTGGGTTGTTTTATTTGTTCAATCAATCAATCAGACTGTACAACAACCGAATCTCTTCGGGCCAAATCGACTCATCAATGGTCTCCAGGATCAGCGGAATCTCATCCAATCGCGGATCATTGACAATGCACCGAAAAACCTCAAGCCCCAATTTTCCCTTGCCAATACTCTCATGCCGATCAACCCGACTACCCAAATCTGGCTTGGAATCGTTCAGATGCATCCCCTTGAGAAAAGGAAAGCCAATAATCCGATCAAACTGAGCAAAAAAGGCATGATACCCCTCAGCAGTGCGCAAATCATAACCAGAAGTAAAGGCATGACAGGTGTCAATACAAACCCCGATACGGGACCGATCCTGCACAAGATGAATCAATTCAGCCAAATGCTCCAACGTATACCCCATATTGGAACCCTGCCCAGCCGTGTTTTCGATAACCGCAGTCACCCCCTGCGTCACGTCAAGCGCACGATTGATACCCTCGGCAATGCGCTGCAAACACGCCGACTCGGAAATTAACCGCAAATGGCTGCCAGGGTGAAAATTAAGCAAAGGCAACCCCAATTGCTGACAACGCCCCATCTCATCGATAAACGCATCCAAAGATTTTTGCCAAGCATCCGCATCAGGATTGCCCAGATTGATCAGATAACTGTCATGAGGCAGCACATGCTGCGGCAGGAAATGGTGCAGAGCCATCCGCTCCCGAAAACGCTCCACCTGAGCAGCAGCAAACGGCGCCGCTTGCCACTGCCGCTGATTCTTGGTGAACAACGCAAAAGCCCTGGCACCGATGGCGGCAGCGTTAAGAGGCGCATTCTCAATGCCGCCAGAAATACTAACATGGGCGCCAATACGTTTCATCGCGGCAAACCTACTTCTTCTTGCGCTTGGACTTGGACTTGGACGCAGACTTGACCGACACCTTCTTGCGCGGGGCAGCCTTCTTGCTGACCGGAAGCTGCCGACAAGCCGCCCGCTCCTGCTTGGCACTCGGTAACATGCTGTCAATCATGGACTCAAATTCATCCACAATATTGCCCGTTGTCTGCTCGATACGGGCCGCCGCCAATTTGGCCGCCTTGCGATTGCTAGCGCTTCGCTTGACCTTGCCCGGCTTTTCCTGCTCCAAAGAAACAGCCAACTGCTCCTGAAACAACTGCTCATCAACCTTGGCCGCCTTGCTGGGCTGCTGCGACACCTTGGTCTGCTTGGCCGAAGCAGATGCCTCATCAACCGGAACAGTAAACGGATTGGGGTGAACTTTTTCTTTTTTCACAGTACATATTCCTTTTAAGTGGATCAACGCAAGAGCATGGAGAGGATGATCAGTACCGAGAAGGCAATGACACTGACAACAACACTGGAAAAAGCATCTTTCTTGACCGTATCCATGCGTTTTTCCAGAGTGTTGACCATGCGCCCCGATTCGGTGGCAGTATGCACAACCTCCTTCACCTTACCCTGCAACCCCTCAAACTCAGCCAGCTTTCTTTTGAGGCTGTCCTTTTCTTCTTTTTGACCGTCCAGGAGCTTGTGAATGGTCTCCAGCAACTCATGCACATCATTTTCCAATTGCTGAATCCGCTGCTCGTGCTGGGTCAGAACCTCGTGGGTCTGGCCGACATAATGCTGCAGATGATCGACCTGTTCGTAAACGGAAACTTCTTCTTCCATGGTTCAACACCTTTGCTGACGGGAAAACAGCGCACCTCCAGGAGGGGAGCTCCCTTGTTGCTGCGCAAGAATAGCCTCAGCGCGTTGCAAATCGGCAGGCTGGTTGATATTAAAGAAAGGATCGGGCTGACCCTCACGCGCGCCAAAGGATACCTGACAATGGGGACGCTGCGCAAACCAGTTGCGCAGCGAGCGGTTATCCCCCTCCAGAGCGCCTCGCAACGGTCCGAGCAGCGCACGATGCCAGAGTGCCACGACATAGTGGCATTGTCCAGCACTGAAGGCAACAGCCAAGCCAGGAGAAGACGTAGAAGGCAAAGCACCCTGCAGCCTTTGCAACAGATCCAAAGGCAGAAACGGCAAATCCACCGCCACAGAGAGGATCCATGTGGCCGTGGTCTGCTGAAAGGCCGAAGCAATGCCCGCCAAAGGGCCAGGATAATCCGGGTACACATCGGCCAGAACAGGTTGCCCGAAACCAGCAAAACGCTCCAGATCACCATTGGCACTGATGCAAACAACGGGAAGCTGGGGAGTAAGCCGATCCAGAACATGTTCCAACAACGGTCGTCCGCGCAAAGGCAATAATGCCTTGTCGACGTGCCCGAAACGTCGGCCCAACCCCCCGGCCAAAACGAGGCCAATCAGGGGCGGCGTGCTCAGTGGGGTATCCATGACGGTCATGCTGCATCAAAAGCATATTTTGCCCGAAAATGCAAGCCAATGGACAACACCATGCAAAGATCCACCGCCGTGCTGCCCAATGCAGAGGCATGCCTGCATATGGGGGTGATCTGTTGGATAAAAGGGTGCTATCATCACCCTTTCGCAATAATCGTGGTACAAAGGAGATTAAAAAATGCACACGTTGAACACATTCTGGATTGTCGGCATCATCATCAATGTCGTGTTTACCGGTTTGGCGATTCGTTGGCTTCTGAAACAGATGCAAAAAAAGTGACGGGCACAGATTGAGAAAGATTTCCAGACGATTTTTTTTGCGAGATAATAAAATTAGATTTGCTTATGATTCGCGATGTGTATTATGTTTTCCAGGGTTGGCCAGGGGCCGTTCATTGTGGCAAGTTTTTCCCACAAGGAGGGGGCCGGGTGATACAACTGGATCACGATGACTGGGTATCGAAACGTTTTCATTTCCATTGTATGGATCGGTGATTATATCAGATGGTTGAAGCGCTGATCTCGACATGGACAGACGGATATAATCGATTCCATTTACCACATTATTGAGGAGAGGGCATTCATGGCCAAGGAAAAGAAAGTGGAAACAGAGCAACAAAAAGTTCAAACAGCCATCACAGAGTTGACGTTGGAGGATCTGGTTGCCTTGAAGACCGATGTGGAGTCGCTCATCAAGCAACGGCAGCGTGAATTTAAAAAAGATATATATAATCAGATGTTATCCTTGGCGCAGGATGCCGGTTTTGAATCCGTGGAGGCTTTTATTTCCTGGCAGGGACGCAGCCCGCGCAGTGACAAGGGTGTCCGATTGCCACCCAAATACTGCAACCCAGGCAACCCCAAGCAAACCTGGTCCGGCAAAGGGCGCAAGCCTCTGTGGGTCATGGATCATCTGCAACAAGGTGGCAAAATCGAGGATCTGGAAATCTCTTGATACGCTGAACGGGAAAAATCCAATCTGAGGGGGGATGGGTTGATTCGTGCATTGGCGGTGCATTGCTCCTGGTGGCCATGCGGTGGGGAAAGGTTGCATATCCTTTCCCCACTTTTTTTTATGGCACGCAAACTGCTTGACGTTGCTGGTTGGTTGCATGGGGTCATGGAGTTGCCTGTTTCGGGCACTCAATCGCCAATCTGAGAGAGCGGGCAAAAGGAGCGCACGGTGGCGCATTTTGATAGTCATATTTCTACAGGCGAAGCCAGGGAGTTGCTGAACCGGTTGGAATTGTTGACACTGTATCATGACGAATGGTTGTCCGCATTCATTCGGGCCATCGTCTGTGATGAACCGCTGCAGAGCGACTTTTTTTCCGATGATGCCCATGTAACCTGTCGTTTTGGCCATTGGTTGGATCATGAAATTCATGAATCTCTGCGTCAGGCACCGATCGTCTGCGACATCCGCTTGATCCATCGCAGCATGCATAAAGCCTATCGGCAACTTTTTCTTGCTTGGCAACAAAACCGACGGCTTTCTGCCGCTGAATATGACGAGGCCAATGTTAAAAAAACGGCCTTCCAACTGTCGGTCAGCACCTTGCAATTCATGGTTTACGATTATCTCTTCCAGGTAGACCCGCTGACCAAGACATTGAACCGAACCAAATTGCTTTCCACCCTGGAGCGGGAGCGTAATCGGATTTCCGAAACCGGGGAATTGAGCGCCATCGTGATGGTGGATATTGATTATTTTAAGAAGATAAATGATACTTATGGCCACGTTGTTGGCGACGCGGTATTGCTTCAGGTGGCGCTCTTTTTGTCTTCCTCATTGCGGCCTATGGACATTATTTTTCGCTACGGAGGCGAGGAGTTCCTGGTCTATTTGCCCGGAACAGGCGAGAAAGAGGCTGTCGCCGTATTGGAACGTATACGTGCTAATTTGGCAGACAACCGCATCATGATTGATTCCGGTAGAGAGATTCATATTACCGCTTCATTTGGGGCAACGTTGCTGGATCCGAACATGGAAATTGCCCACTCCATCGAAAAGGCTGATCAAGCCCTGTACAAGGCCAAGCAAGAGGGACGGAATCTGGTGGTCTGGCTGGACTAAGATGATGACAGCCAGCGGGATCTCCCGCTGGCTGTGCCTTTTCAGGCGGCAATAGAGAGAGAGGTTTTGCTCTGGCTGCGGTGATTCTCAGTGTCTGTCAGATCCTTTTTGCGGGTGCCGACCATTTTACGGAGTTGCTTGCGCAGGGATTTGACGCTGCCTGCCTGGTGCAGGGTTTGCGGGTTGATGAAGGTGATTTTGCCCGGCAGATCCAGCAGCATGCCCCCCCAACCATTCTGACGGATACGGTTGTCGTTGTTGACGAAACGAATGCCCGGCACCTCCTCGGACAACTCCTGATCACACTGCACCGCGTTGTTGGGCTTGTGACCGTGGATGACGGTATGGATGCCCAACGCCTGGAGCAGGGCAGCCGCCTGCTTGCCGCGCAGTTGGCCGTTGAAGGTTCTCAGGTTGTAATAATATTTCGGGCTTTTGATGTCCCCGATCAGGCGCGCACTGCCCGTTTCGCGAAAGAGGGGAAATTCGCCATCAAACAACAGTTTATGCAGGCGATTGTTCAGCTCGGCCCGGGGAATTTGCTCGCGCAGGAGCTGTTTCAGCACCATCAACAGCTCCAAAGTGGGATAACCGTGCAGATAAAGTGTTTCGTTATCGAAATGGAGCAGGGGTTGCCGCCGGATAAAAGCCAGATCCTCTTGTGTCAAAGCAGTACGCAATCCCTTGTCAGCCATCTGTAAAATCGCTAATTCATGGTTGCCGTTGAGCAGCAGCAGACGACAGGTGGGGGGGGCGGTCTCCTGCAGGCGTTTGAAGCCGTCCAGAATATAGGGGTTGGGATCCCATTTGTTGAGCCAGTCGCCGGTATGGATAACCTGGACGTGGCGCAATTCCGGGATCCATGTACCGTTTTGATCACACAGACCGGTCAGCCACAGCGTCTGTATCACGGTGCGCAGATCGTTGTCGGTATCGGAAAGCACCAGGGTCCAACGGTACTCTTCCGCCGTCACCAACGGCAGTGTGGCGGTCTCTGGCGGGCAGAACAGGGGTGTCTCTTCCGCCACGACGGATGGCGCTGCGTCGGTGTCGGCGGGTGTGGCTGGTGGCAGGAGCGGTTGATTGACCCATAAATGGCGCAGGGCCTCCTGGAAACCGATGCGAATACGGTCCCAGATGGTGCTGGTGTTCCATTCGTTCTGCCAGGGCAGAGCGAACTCCGTGGGACCGCTTGCCGATGATGCCAGCATGGTGACCTCCCTTGTCTTGACGCCGGTTGGCGCAGCGTCCGTTTCCATAACGTTTGGAATCATCGCGGCGTTTCCTGGCATTGTGTTGAATTGTTTGGTTTAATTCTTTTCTACAATCTGTTTTGGCCTGTTGGCCCTGGGCACAGTACAGCAAGATGTGTGCCGTCGGGCCAAATATCCAGTGAATGGGAATGGTTTGGTATGGTGGAGTTGCAACAAAAACAAGAGGCTGGCGGAGAGTCTGCGCGGGTGCATACGGTGATTTTGTCGGATACCGACAACGATTTGCACGCGATTCAGTATGTGCTTTGGTTGACGGGGTTGTGTCACCGCGATGGGCGCTGGCGCAAGGGGGTACACGGCTTTCGGGTGATTCATACCGGAGACTGGCTGAATAAATTCAACCCTAACCCGGAGGTGCTGGACTATTTGCGCCATCTGCAAGAGAGCGCCCCCGTCGACTGTGCCGTCCATCTGTTGGTGGGCAACCATGAGGTGGAGATTTTGCAGCGCTCCGCCCAGGGGTGGCGCAGTCGCTTGAGTGAAGAACAACTGGCCTTCATTCGCCAGCAGGATGTGTTGCATGTGGCGGATCAGATTCTCTACCTGCATGGCTATCCAACCCTCAATCTGCTGATGCTGCTCTGGCAACTCCAGCAAGAGACGGGGGATGTTGGGTTGTTCAACGACCGTTTTCGCAAGGCTTTCTATGAGGGGCGTTATGCCCTGTTCCGCGAAAAAGAGGGGTTGGAGATCGTTGGCGATATTCGTCATGTCAAACAGTATTATCTGCGTGTCGGCAGCGACGGGGAGCTGTACGGCCAGCAGGTCAGTCGTCTGTTGCAGCAGTTGGGTATCCAGACCGTGATTCATGGTCACCGACCCAACATATTGATTCAATTGGATTATGAGTTTCAGGAAGAGATTCCGCAGGTACGCATCATCAATAACGACAACAAGGCCAGCTTGACCGGATTTGGGGCCGCCATTGTCGACAGGTGGGGCAACGTGCGTTTTATCAACCCCAAAGCGATGTTTGTGCTGGGGGGGGAAAAGGCTTTTCGCAAAAAAATTGGCCGGGTATTGGGTACGGGGACTGGTCGTAAAGGGACTGGCAGTAAACGGCAGCAGCAAAGGGCTCTGCAGAAAGAGCAGGAGGCGGTTCTGGGAACCGTTTCCCAGATCGAGTGTTGAGGGGAGATGTCATGCCCCGACCAGAAGGTGCAGCAAAAGAGATGACCCCCTTGTTTCGTTTGGAGTCGCCGTTTGTGCCCAGTGGCGACCAGCCACGGGCCATTGCCGACTTGGTCCAGGGCATCCAGCAGGGCTGCCAGGACCAGGTTTTGTTGGGCGTGACCGGATCGGGCAAAACCTTTACCATGGCCCAGGTGATCGCCACTTTGGAGCGCCCGGCCTTGATCCTGGCCCACAATAAAACCCTGGCCGGTCAACTCTACGCCGAGATGAAAAGTTTCTTTCCCCACAATGCAGTGGAATATTTTGTCTCATATTATGACTATTATCAACCTGAAGCCTACATTCCCCGTACCGACACCTTCATAGAGAAGGACTCCTCGACCAACGAGCAGATCGAGCGGATGCGCCATGCGGCGACCCGTTCGCTGTTGTCGCGCCGTGATGTGATTATCGTTGCCTCGGTGTCCTGCATCTATGGTTTGGGGGCGCCGGAATCCTATCAGGAGATGGCTGTGCCGTTGCGGGTGGGGCAGGAGATTGAGCAGCGCCAGCTATTGAAAAAATTGGTGGAAATTCAGTACAAGCGCAACGATGTGGAGTTTCAGCGTGGCACTTTTCGGGTGCGTGGGGATACGTTGGAGATTTTTCCGCCGCATGAGGAGGATCGGGCGCTGCGGGTGGAGCTGTTTGGCGACTGGATCGACCGTCTGGTCTGGGTGGATCCGTTGACGGGCAAATCCATGGCGGATTTGCCGCAGTTTACGATTTTTCCGGCCAGCCATTATGTGACGCGGCGTGCCACTTTGTTGCGGGCCATGGAATGGATCAAGGAGGAGTTGCGTGCCCGTTTGGCGGAGTTTCATGAGCAGGGGCGTTTGTTGGAGGCGCAGCGTCTGGAGAGTCGGACTTTTTTTGATCTGGAGATGATGCAGGAGCTGGGGTTTTGCACAGGGGTTGAGAATTACAGCCGCTATTTGAGTGGGCGGCAGGCGGGCGAACCGCCACCGACTCTGATGGATTATCTGCCGAAAGATGCGCTGTTGTTCATCGATGAGAGCCATGTGACCTTGCCGCAGGTGCGTGGCATGTATCGTGGGGATCGTTCGCGCAAGGAGACGTTGGTCGCCTATGGTTTTCGGTTGCCGTCGGCGTTGGATAACCGACCGTTGCAGCTGGAGGAGTTTGACCGTTTGCGCGGGCGGACGGTCTATGTTTCTGCCACACCGGCAGCGGAGGAGTTGCAGCGCAGTGCGGGGCGGGTGGTGGAGCAGATTGTGCGGCCTACGGGACTTTTGGAGCCGGTTTGTGAGATTCGCCCGGCGGATGGGCAGGTGGATGATCTGTTGGCGGAGGTGCGCCGGGTGACACCGTTGGGGTGGCGCATTCTGGTGACCACCTTGACCAAGCGCATGGCGGAAGATTTGACCGAATACATGCGCGGGATTGGCATACGGGTGCGTTATCTTCATTCGGATGTGACGACGCTGGAGCGCATGGAGTTGATCCGTTCGTTGCGTTTGGGGGAGTATGATGTTCTGGTGGGGATCAACCTGTTGCGGGAGGGGTTGGACATTCCAGAGGTGGGGTTGGTGGCCATTCTGGATGCGGACAAGGAGGGGTTTTTACGTTCCGAGACCTCACTGATCCAGACCATTGGCCGGGCGGCGCGCCATGTGGAGGGGCGGGTGATTTTGTATGCGGACCGGATGACCGGATCGATGGAGCGGGCGTTGCAGGAGACTTTGCGGCGGCGTCAGTTGCAGGAGGCGCACAATCAGCAACAGGGCATTACGCCTCGTTCCATCCGCAAGGAGGTTTCGGCTGTTGATGAGTTTGCGGTTGCGGCGCCACCTGTGCCGGTGGCGGTCTGGCAGGTGGCGGAGGAGGGGGTGACCTATGGGGCTGCTCCCTTGGGCAGTGGAGATCGGGCCAAACGAATCAAGGCGTTGGAACGGGAGATGAAGCGGGCGGCCAAGGAGATGGAATTTGAACGGGCGGCCTTTTATCGCGACCAGTTGTTGGCTTTGGAGAAAGAGGCGTTGTTGGTCGGCTGAAAATGGGGAAAAGAGGGCGCGTTTGGGGGGTGAGGGCAATTATCCTTTGCCTTTTATGGCATTGGTGATTATGATCCATGACGGTAATGGTGTCTGCGGGTTGAGCGCGGCGCGGGTTACAGGGTGGTCCTGGGGTGCATTGAGGCGCGCATTGGCTTGCAAAAGTCCTGTGTGGTGGCGGATTTGCGTGGTATCCATGCCGGGGCCTTTCTTTGCAACCGCTTTGCCGGTCCTGCAGCGCACAGGGGAACGTCATCAGAAGGTGGAGTAACGCATACAATGGCCAACGTAATTGTGCTGGGCGCCCAATGGGGGGATGAGGGAAAAGGCAAAATTGTCGATCTGCTGACGGAGCAGGCCGAGGTTGTGGTGCGCTTTCAAGGTGGACACAATGCCGGGCACACGCTGGTTGTGGGAGGCAAAAAATATGTGTTGCATCTGGTGCCATCCGGGATTGTGCGCAACGGCAAGTTGTGTGTAATCGGCAACGGGGTGGTATTGGATCCGGTGGCCTTTCTGGATGAAATTCAGGGCTTGGCCGATCTGGGTTTGGTGGTCAGTGGCAGCAATCTGAAAATTTCCGCTTTGACCAACTTGATCATGCCCTATCATCGCGAGTTGGATCAGGCGCGGGAGAAGCGTAAAGGCAAGGGTAAGATTGGCACGACCGGGCGTGGCATCGGTCCCGCCTATGAGGACAAGGTTGCCCGGCGGGGCATCCGCATTGATGATCTTTTCAACCGGCAGGTGTTTGAGGACAAGCTGCGCGAGAATGTGGCCTACCACAACTTCATGTTGGAAAATTTTTATCAATCTTCCACGTTCAGTTTTGAGGCGGTGCGCGACGATTATCTGCGCATGGGGGATGCCTTGTTGCCTTTTGTGGATGATGTGGTTGGCCTTTTGGATGAGGCTTCGCGCAGCAACCGTCCCATTCTTTTTGAGGGGGCGCAGGGCACCATGTTGGATGTGGACCATGGTACCTATCCTTTTGTCACCTCTTCCTCGACGATTGCGGGGGGGGCCTGCACTGGGACGGGGGTAGGGCCAACGCGCATCCATGCGGTTTTGGCGGTGGTAAAAGCCTATACAACCCGTGTGGGTAGCGGTCCTTTTCCGACTGAGCTCAATGATGCCGTTGGGGAGCATCTTTCGCGTGTTGGCCATGAATTTGGTGCGACCACGGGGCGGGCGCGTCGTTGTGGTTGGTTTGACGGGGTAATCGCCCGGCATGCGGCCCGTTTGAATGGGGTGACGGGTTTGGTGGTGACCAAGCTGGATGTGTTGGATGGTTTGGAGAGTATCAAAGTGTGCGTTGCCTATCAGCGCAACGGGCGTCGTTTGGATAGCATGCCTGCCAATCCAGCGATTTTGGAGTTGTGTGAGCCCATCTATGAGGAGTTGCCCGGTTGGTCGGCGCCCACGGTGGGTGCTACCTCCTTTGCCGAGTTGCCGCGTGAGGCGCAAGCCTATATCCGTTACCTGGAGCAGTTGTGTGGGTTGCCGGTGGATATTCTCTCGGTGGGCCCGGATCGGCAGCAGACCATGGTGATCAATAATCCCTTCGCCGGGTAAGGCAGGGCAACATAATGATTGCGGGTCCAGGGAGCTCAGCTCCCTGGCAGGTCCAGGACGGAGTCCTGGGAATTTATCTGTTGCTTTTATCTGTTGCTTTTATCTGTTGCTTTTATCTGTTGCTTTTATCTGTTGCTTTTATCTGTTGCTTTTGCTGTTGCCTTTGCTTTTTGGCGCGCTTTTCACGATAAGCCGATGCGCTTTTTGCATCGGCGCAGCGCGCCTAATTGACGCAAGCTGTGCGTATTGGCGCGGTTTTGTGCGCCAATACGCACAGCCTCCCAATGGGTTTTACCCCCGCAGGTGACTGTGTACCGCGCCGTTAAAAGTCGGGCTCCGCCCTCCCAAAGCGTGCCCCTGCGGGGCACAGATTGGGCGCGCTGCGCAGATTTACTGCGTAAATCTGCTTCGTGAAAAGCGCGCCATTTCAGCAGGGCTCCGCCCTGCACCCGCAAGGGGAGATAATCTCCCCTTGACCCCATGTCACTTTTAAAACCATTATCCAATTCAATCCAATAGACGTGGTGCTGTTTTTCTTCGGGAGGAGTCGGGGCGATTGCCATGCCAGCTTGGTGGCGTTCATTATGGCAGCACAAAATCTCAGGCCGAGATCACGTAGCTTGGATCCGCCGACCATCGGGACTGGTGGTGGCGCAGGTACACAGCCAACGGCTGGATAACCTGCCACTGCTGCGCCGTTGCCAATTTTTCCCGGAGCCAGTCATCCCAGAAGAGGTCAACGCCTGGGTGCGACAGGCAGGCTTGCGGGGAGCACCCGCAGTCGGCGTCCTGGACCGGGACGCCTACCTGCTGTTCCCAGCCGATCGCCCCAACCTGCCGCGCTCGGAGTGGGGCCTCAACCTGCGCTGGAAAATTGCCGACCGCCTGGGCTATCCGGCACAAGAGGCGGTGGTGGAAACCTTTGCCCTGCCCGGTGGCGCCAGCAAAAGCGAGCGTATCTATGTGGCCGTTGCCCGGAGCATACGCCTGCAACAGGAGGTGGCCCTGTTTCATCAGG
The DNA here is from genome assembly GCA_002753095.1 of Magnetococcales bacterium. Lineage (GTDB taxonomy): Bacteria > Pseudomonadota > Magnetococcia > Magnetococcales > Magnetaquicoccaceae > Magnetaquicoccus. Next base: position 16,935 of record PDZU01000010.1, on the reverse strand, counting down.
CCGAATTGCGCTTGCAACGCCTGGATATTGTGGAGCTGGCCTTGGGTCGCTTGACCGATACCCTGCCGGAGGCGGAAACAGGGGTAGCGCTGCTCTACTGGAGCGGGGCCGGATTGTTGGTCATTTTGCGCCGGCAAGGTCTGTTCTATCTGGCCCGCCTGCTCGAAAACGTCTCACTCGATCTGTGGTCACCCGCCCCACCCGCCCCTGCAACACAAAGCGCAAGCGATGCTGTGGACCATCTGGCCATGGAACTGCACCGCACCCTGCATTTTTACCAAAACAGTTTTGCCCAGCCAACCCCGCACAATTTGTATGTGTTACCGATGAGCCCACTATGCCGTCAGGCAGAGATGGAGCGGCTACAGACACGGGAGAAATACGCCTGGCCGGGCACGCCAGCGCAGGCGCTGCCAATGGTGATATGCGAGCAACTTTCCAAACGCCTGGAGCTGACGGTGCAACCCTTGCCGTTGCAGGCGGTGCTGCGTTGGCAGGATGGGGTGGATGAGGCGTTGCTCAGTTGCTGCCTGCCTGCGCTTGGTGCCCTGGTGGGGGAGATGCGGTGATGGAAGAGCAGCGCATTAATTTTTATCAGGATAGCCTGCGGCCCCAAAAACCCTTCCTGCCTTTCAAGCAGGTGGTGATGGTTTGGTTGCTCTTGGGACTACTCCTGCTGCTGGCCAGTCATGCGCTGCGTGAACCGTTGGCGCAGCGGCGCCAGACGGCGCAAGAGGCGGTGCAGCAGCGGGCGGTGACCGAGAGCAGCAGTGATGCCGGGGAGTTGGCCCGTTGTCGCACGGCATGGCAAAAGCAGGAGGCGCAAGAGCGCGGCGGGGGGCTGCAAATGAGCACCTTGCTGGAGCAGATGGCAGCGGTTCATCTGCCGGGCATCTGGTTGACGCAGGTGCAATGGCAGCGGGGTGGTACGGTGGCAGAAGAGCGTTTGGAAATTGCCGGTGTGCTGACGGGTGCGGCGGATTGGCTGGCCTATCAGCGTCAGTTGCTGGGACAGTTACCGGGTTATGTGGTGCGGGAGGCAAGCAAGGAACAAACGGTGGCCGACAACAAGGGCAAGCCATTCGACCCATCCAACCCAGTGCCGTTTCGCTTGCGGATTGAAGCCGAACAGCCATTGCAGGGGCAACGTTGATGCTGCCAACGGAAGACTGGTATGAGCGCTTGAGCCGCCGCGAACGGGTTGGTCTGTTGCTGGTGGGGTGTGCGCTGTTGTTGGCGATGTGGTACCGCTGGCAGTGGTTGCCTTTTGCCGCAGAGTGGCAACGCTGGCAGCCGCGCAATGATCAGGAAACAGGCGTAGCCGCTCCCAGCACGGCGCCAGAACCCCTGCCCTGGCAGACAGAGGCCGCAAGCGGAGTTCCTTTGGCGCAGGTTGGTCCATTCATCGATCGGTTGAGCGAGCCTGGGGGGCGGATTCATCTGTTGGGGCGGGTGGTCGCTCCGGCCAAGCCGTTTTTTTCTTGTGCAGCGCAGGCTGGTGGAGAGGCGCTGACCCTGCAGCGTCATGCGCTGCAACTGACCTGGGAGGGGGGCTATGGCGAGGTACTGGCCACCTTGCAGCGCTGGCAGCAACTGCCCTGGCCGGTGCAACTGGAGCAATTGGCCTATACACGCACAGCCCAGGGGATAACGTGGCGCCTGCAACTGCACTTCATAAGCGTGATCCCGAATCCTACATCTCACTGAGAATGTTCAAGCCCGGCTTTGAATCATCCACACTGATATAGCCGATGGTGTCAGAGTGCGATTGAATATATTCCACAACTTCGGTGCTGGAAACCAGCTCTTTTGGTGGTGTTCCCTTGCCAATAAAACGCCTGACTGTCCAATAGGCGAGATATTTATCCTCATCCTGTTCAAGATATTTTTCCAGGAACACCTTTCTGACTGTGTTGTTGGGGGCAATATTGACAACAGTCACCGAACGGCCATTGATCTCCACGGCCCGACCCGTGAACAATTTTTGGATGGTGGGTACATCCAGCTTTGGCAGTCCAGGATGGCCAATCACCACGATATGGGTACTGGCTGCAACCGAAAGGTCAGAGTAGATCCAAATGAACAGAGAGAGCAGGGAAACGATCCGTATCTTTTTCATCGTCTCTCTCTCAAAAAGCAAAACTGTAAGAGAGGGTCAGAAGATTGACATTCTGATTGCTAACCCCGTTGCCAGAAGGCGAGTCCACAAATCCGGGAACTTCTCCGACCCGAACATTGGTCCATTCTGTCTTGATCTTGCTCACCGGGGAGAAGGCATACGCAATGCCAATGGTCCAACTGGTTTGATCAAAGGCCGTCTGGGCATCCGCCAAGGCGCGTTGTGAGGCATTGATCACGGTCGCTCCAGGCAGTAGACCCGGAATTGAACTGGCATTCAACGTTTGATAGCGCTTCAGTAGGCGACTGCCCGAACGCAACCCGGCAAAGGTGACATAGGGAGACCATTTGTCGATTTTTTTCAGAAGAGTCGCATAACCGCCGTCTACCGTCAGAGCCTCTTCTCCTTGCACCCAATTGTGAAAATATTCGGCGGTAAGCGTGTAATCTTCAGGCAGATTCAGGGAGGTGCCAAAGGCCAGAATTGGCATATTGACTTGGTTGTATCTTTTTATCCCAGGGGCGCTATCGGTGTAGTAATGGACGCCTGGAGCAAGGAGAGCATTATAGGGGACTTCTGCCACATCATAGGCCCAGGAGGTGTTGTTGGCCGATTTGGGGGTGGCCAAGTGGAAACCGACACGATAGGTATCGTTATTCTTGGGATGGTAGGTCAGAGCCAAACCCCGCGCTTCAATCTCCACAGGTGCATAGTGCTCTCCAGCGGCAATCGTACCGGGTATGCCATCCCGCAGGTAGGTGCGAATGTCCGTATTGCCCTGGCCCCAATAGGCGTCCACAATCCATTCGCCCTCCTCCCTTGACCATGATTTGGTGATGGAGCCACCGACAAAGTCCGAAGTGGGGGCGATACCGTAGACCTCTGCGGGCAATCGTGCCACATCGAAGGTGACACCGACATCTTTATTTTCCGCATTCAAATACAAGGGAACGCGCATTTTTCCAGCCCGCAACATCCAGGAGTTGGCAGGCTGCCAGGAGAGAAAGGCCCAAGAAATTTTGGGATCCCACTGTTTCTCTGTATCGTTGGCGGGTGCCACCTTGCCTTGCAGCGTGGCGCTGAAGTTGCTGCTGAAGCGCGTATCGAGTTGCAACCCCAGGGTGGTATCGCTCAACAGAGTGCCATGGTTGTCAATCGAGCGCTGATACGCGTAGGGGCGGTCGGAAAGTGCATAGCTGACTGTACCATACCCGGAGAATAAAAACTCCACCGCCTCGGCAGGGGGCGGAGTTGCAAGGGTAAGCAGAACGAAAGTCGTGGCAGTCAGGTGTCTCATACGGGCAACTTCCTTAAGGGGTCTCTGCGCCAGAAGAGTGTTCCGGCCAACGGGAGGCAACCTCCACAAACTCTTGGGAGAGTTCCAGAAATACATCAATCAACTCTGGATCAAAATGGCGTCCGCTCCCCTCCTGCAGAATGACCACTGCCTGCACATGGGTCATGGCGCGCTTATAGGGGCGAACACTGCACAAGGCGTCATACACATCGGCCACCGCCATCAGACGGGCAGAAAGAGGAATCCGCTGACCCGCCAAGCCTTCTGGATAACCAGACCCATTCCACCACTCCTGATGGTACAAGGCAATATCCATGGCCATCGACAGAAAGGAGGCCTGTTCACCAAGAAATTGGCCGGAACGTTTCAGGATCTCATGGCCGCGTGCGGCATGGCTTTTCATGATCTCAAACTCTGCAGCAGTCAATTTGCCCGGCTTCATCAGGATATGGTCGGGTATGGCAATTTTGCCAATATCGTGCAGAGGGGCGGACTTGACCAGATCAGCGATAAAAGGCGGGGTCAAAAGAGTGCTGTGCGACGGGCGTTGCGCCAAACGTTCGGCCAGCAAACGCACATACTCCTGGGTGCGGAGAATGTGGTTGCCAGTACACTCATCCCGGAATTCGGCCAGAGAGATCATGCTGAACATCAAGGCATCACGCAGATGGTGCACTTCGGCAAGGCGTTTTTCCACCTCTTTCTGCAGCAAGCCGTTGCGGTCCTCTAGAAAATTTTGCCACGACTTGCTTTCAAGATGGGCGCGAACCCGGGCGATGACAATCGCTGGGGAGATGGGCTTGTGGATGAAATCAATGGCCCCTACCGCAAAGCCCAACTCTTCGTCTTCGATGGCAATTTTGGCGGTCAGAAAGATGACGGGCGTCCGTTTGGTCTCTGCGGTTGCTTTTAAACGACGGCAAACCTCATAACCATCCATCTCCGGCATCATGATGTCGAGCAAAATCAGATCGGGCGGCGCGCTTTTGGCCAATTCCAACGCCCGAAAGCCGTTATTGGCCACCTTGACCCGATAACTCTCCCGCAACAAATTGGCCAAGAGTGTGACGTTGGCAGGCGTATCGTCCACAATGAGGATGGTCTGTCGTGTGGTCAAAGAGTCAACCATGGTGCCTCTCCGTGGCAGGGGGGAGCAACTCCAGAACCATGTCAAATTCAAAGTTGACGATGGCTGTCTGTATGCGTTGCACAATCACCGGGGTAACGCTGCCTTCAAGCAAAGGTTTGAGCCTGTGCCAGAGGTCGATGGCCTCGTGGTCACCATCCAACAGCAGTCTACGCAGTTGCAGCAGGACACGATTGGCCTGGTCAGACAAGGGCAGCACCGTGGGCAGAGATGCGCTCTCTGTAGGCGTTGCGGCAAGGGCGGAACAACAGGGCCTCAACGCCTCAAGCAATGCGTTCAGACAGGAGACGACAGGCGGTAATTTTTCGCCAATTTCCAACGCCTGACGCTGCCTGCACGCATGTTCCAACGCCATTGCCAGGGTGTGCAGCTCGTCGGCAGCAATGGTCCCCGCCATTCCCTTGAGCGTATGGGCCGATCTCTCCAGCTCTTCCCATCTCTGGTGCGCAAGAGACGTTGCCGCATCCTCAGCAAAGTCTGCGAACTCTCCCACAAAGCGCGTCAGAATGTCAAGGTACAGAGCGTGCGAACCATTGCTGCGCCGTAGTCCAGAGGTGGCATCCAAGCCGGGAATCTGGGCCAGTCTGGCTGTCTGTGTATCGGGAGAAAGATTATTCTTTTTGCTTGTTTTTTCGGTGCTTGCTATGGTGGATGCAACAGAAACACTCTTTTTGTTGCTCTGGAAGGGCTCTTTTTTTCTGCTGGTGGGGCTCTGCGATTCCTGAAACCAATGTTGCAGCAACGCATAAAGCTCTTGGGGATCAATGGGTTTGCCCAGATGATCGTTCATGCCGATTCTCAGACAGCGTTCGCGCTCTTCGACCATGGTATGGGCGGTCATGGCAACAATCGGCAGCGTGCAGTAGCGTGGATCGGCCCGCAAGCGGCGGGTGGTCTCCAGCCCATCCAGCACCGGCATCTGCAGATCCATCAGCACCAAATGATAATATTCATTTTCGACCGAGGCCAAACGGGCGATGGCCTCTTGCCCATGGTTGGCAAGGTCCACATGAACGCCGCGCAACTGCATCAATTCGACTGCCAAATGACGGTTGATCGGATTGTCTTCCACCAGAAGTACGCGCATGCCCTCAAAATGTGACACCTTCTCTTCCAGAACGGTTTCGTGTTCTTTGTTCTCTTCCTGCCCGGTAATGGCATAGAGCATATGGCGCAACGCTTCGGGCATGACCGGTTTGGGCAGTTGCCAGACGACACCGTACCGCTCCATCGCCTCTCCCATCAAGCCGGCATCATAGGCGGACACCACCACGACCATTGGCGGAGGCTGCAACCCGGATGTCTGCAGAGTCTCCAAAACGGCCCCGCCATGCAAACCGGGCATGACCCAATCCAATAACAGCAAATCAAAGGGCTGCTGCTGCGCAGCAGACTGTTGCAACAGCAGTAGCGCCTCCGATGCAGAGGCGGCCTGGACTAGGCCATTGGCCACCGCTTGGCCAACACCCAGTAACGCCAGCATGCGGACCAGCACCTGACGCGCTTCCAAACCATCATCAACGATCAAAACACGCATCTGCTCCAGTGCCGGAATGGCCATGCCCGTCGCTGTGAGTGCTTGTGCATAGGGCAGGCGCACAGTAAACAGAAAGGTGGTGCCAACACCCGGCAGGCTTTCGACACGGATGCTGCCATCCATCAAGTCAATATATTTTTTGGAGATGGTCAAGCCCAAGCCGGTGCCGCCATATTTGCGGGTGGTCGAGCCATCGGCCTGGGTAAACTCCTGGAACAGGCGCGCGATCTGCTCGCTTGTCATGCCGATGCCCGTATCTTGCACCCGGAAATGGAGCTCTGCCTGTTCCGTCGTTTGCGTACCGCTGGTAATGGATAATTTGACAAAACCCGCATGCGTGAACTTGACCGCATTCGACATCAGGTTGGTCAATACCTGTCCCAGTCGCAAAGGATCACCAATCAGCAGACCCTGATCACCCAGCAAAGTTCCATCCTGAAAATCGACCAACAGTTCAATTTCGTTTTCCTGGGCCCGTTGTCTGACACAGGAGACGGCATGGCCAACCACCTCTTCGAGACGAAAATGTACCCGATCCAGCTCCAGTTTACCGGCCTCCACCTTGGAAAAATCCAGTATATCGTTGATAACGCCGAGCAGTGACTTGGCAGAGGTATGAATCTGCTGCACATATTCGTGTTGGCGTGGGTTCAGGTTGGAGCGCAGGGCGAGATAGGCCATGCCCAGAATGGCATTCATGGGCGTGCGAATTTCGTGGCTCATGTTGGCCAGGAACATCGATTTGGAGCGTGAAGCCTCTTCTGCCAGTATTCTGGCCTCCTCCAACTCTTGTTGCACGGCGATGCGTGCATCAATATCGTCGCAGATGGCTCTGGCCATATCATTCAAGGTATGCCCCAGCGAACGCAGTTCATCCACAACGCGGTGATTGAGGCTGACGCGTCTCTGGTAATCGCCGGAGGCGATCACCTGGGCTGCGTTGTCGAGCAGGGCGATGGGACGTAAAACCTGATTGCGTACCATGCGATAGCTGATGGCGATAATCACAAAAGTGACAACCCATAAGGCAATGGCCCGCTGAATCAAATGGTCCAGGCGGTTGCTGGCCGCTGCCTCTTCGCTGGTGGTCCGCTCATCGACCATGACCGTGAGGCGTGCCACCGCTTCCGAGAGATCAGCTTTGAGAATATTATAATTTTTGCCATGAACAAGCTGGCTGGCATAGTCAAGATGGGGGGAACCGTCGGAGACAAAGCTGGCGGTGGCAGGATCATACAATCCCTGCGTGGCTGCAAAGGCGACCTGTTCGATTTGGTTCATGGCCTGGGTCGCAGCGATCACCTCCTGCAGACCGGCCAACTCTTGTGCGCTGAAGCCCACCGAGCGCATGCGATCCTGCAGCGAATATTTTCCTTTGTTTGCAGGCAGCTTGTGTGGTTGCCGTTCTGCCACGACCAGATCCCAATAGGTACTGGGATTGCTGCTTTCCGGTGCGGGTTTTTCTCCCATTCTGATCGAGACAATATCGTAGTAATACAAGAGATAGCGTGCCTCGCCCGTCACGGTGTAGGCGCGCACAAAGCGCACCATCTGCTCTGTCTCCTGGCGCAACTCGCCCATCAGTGCCATGGCCTGCTGGCGGTGATTTTGAGCCACAACCACATCATTGTGGGCCTGTTTGACCAGGATCATGGTGATCATATTCACACTGACGCCCACCAAGAGAAAGATGGAGAACCAAACAGAGGCTTTTTGCAGTTTCATGCGTTTTCCAAAAGCAGGTATGGTTAACAGGGTACGGCAGTTTCATGCATGATCTTAAAGCAGAAGCATGCCTTGGACAAACGGGAAACTGTATCACTGCGGGGGGGGCGAATCAGGCAAGACGGCCGTTGTAAGCCGTCATTGCCGTAGAATTGTCAAGTCAAACCTCCTCCGGCAGTTCCGGTTGGGTATCGGCGGGCAGGGTGAGCAAAAAGCAGGCGCCCCCTTGTGGGTTGTTGTGCGCCTGTACGCTGCCGCTATGGGCCTCGATGATGGCGCGCACGATGGCCAGTCCCAGGCCGAAGCCGGGCACGGGTGAGGCCGCGTTTCCACGGGTAAACTTCTCGAAAATCTTCTTTTCCAAACCTTCCGGCAGACCCGGTCCATTATCGCACAACGCGATACACAGTTTGCCCCCCTGATGGTTGGCCGTAAGGGTAATCTGGCTGCCGGGCGGGGTGTGTTTGGCAGCGTTTTCCAGCAGATTGTTGAAAACACGTTCCAATAGGCCGCTGTCCCCCTGGAACAGAGGGAGGTTGTCGGGCAGATCGATGTGTACGGCGTGGCGATGCAGGAGGTGGGCACAGCGGTTCATGCTGACACCGATAATCTCTTCCAGGGTTTGCCACTCCTGTTTCAAGGTAACCTGTCCCAGGTGCATGCGCGCCATGTCCAGCAGATTATTGACCATGGTGGTGGTACGGGTTACCTCATCGCGGATGGCGACAACAAGATCGCAATGGGGCGGAGCAAGGGGCGGATTGGCGACACGCATGGCATCGGCCAGACCGGCAATGACCGTAAGCGGGGTGCGTATGTCGTGCGAGATGGCGGACAACAGAGAGTTGCGCAACCGTTCCGACTCGATATTCATCTGTGCCTGTTGTGTCAGGTGAACATAATGGATCCGCTCCAAGGCGATGGCAATCAGGTGGGCACTGGTCTCCAGAAGCTGTTGCTGTGTGGGGGGCAGGGCAAGACTTTTTTCGTGGGGCAGAATGGTCAGAATCCCACACAGGCGCGTGGGTGCTTGCAAAGGCAGATACAGGGCGGGGGCGGCAGGCAAGGTGTCGCTGCCAGAGCCAGCGCTTTGGCCGTGGTCAAAACTCCACTGGGCGATGCCGGGGTCAAGCTGGGCGTGCGGTTGGCAGCCCTCGGCCAGGAATAACTTTTCTGCCGCGTTGGGGAGAAAGAGAAAGGCGTCGGCGTCGAAGCTCTGCTGGATAAAACGCTGGGTGATGGCGACAATCTGGGCCACCCCCAGGGCGCTGGAGAGATCACGGGACATTTCATAGAGCGCCTGGACCCGTTTTTCCCGCGTGCTGGCGTTGATGGCCTGAAAGCGCAGCCCGGCAGTCAGTTGGCCGATGAGCAGGGCGACGATCAGCATGACCGCAAAGGTGACCAGATATTGGGCATCGCTGACGGCAAAGGTGAGAAAGGGGGGAACGAAAAAAAAGTCGAACGAGGCGACGGAGAGAAAGGCAGCCAGAATGGCCGGTTTTCGGCCAGCCCGCAGGGCGGTAAAGACCACCGAGAGCAGAAAAATCATAACGATATTGGCCGGATCCAGCTTCGCTTGCAGGGGTAGGCTAAGCAGTGTGGCCAGAGCGACGCCCAGCAGGGCGATGGAGTAGCTCCGTCGTGTCTCTGTGCTGTGTGCCGTGGCGGGCGCCTGCCTGCTGGCAGGGGGGCCATTCTCTTCCTCGCGGGCGATCTGCAGCAACTCCAGATCCGGGGCCAGACGGCCCAGGCGTTCGGCAAAACTATGCTGCCAGGGCAGGCGGCGGTAACGGTCCCGCCCGACCAGAATGGTGCCCAGATTTTGTTCGCGGGCGTAGGCGATGGCAATTTCTACAGCATCCGAGCCGGCAGGATTGGCGGTTTTGGCCCCCAGTTCTGCCGCCAACTTGAGCACAGCCAGAATGCGGGCCTGGGCGCTTGCGGGCAGGTTGTGCTGGGCTGGGGTTTCGATGGCGATGGCATGCCAGGGGGCGCCGGTACGGTTGGCACGCAGGGCAGCACGACGGACCAATTTTTCGCTGTCCGGTCCCGGTCCCACGCAGACCAGCACCGCTTCCCTGGTTGGCCAGACGGTGCTGACCGCGCTTTCCCGGCGCCAGGCGCGCACATCTCCATCCACCCGGTCGGCGGTGCGGCGCAAGGCCAGTTCCCGCAACGCCAGCAGATTGCCCTTGCGAAAAAAATGGTCCATGGCCCGTTCGGCCTGCCTGGGAATGTAAACCTTGCCTTCGCGCAGTCGTTGCAGCAACTCCTCCGGGGGCAGATCGACCAGGACCATCTCATCGGCCTGATCGATGACATGGTCCGGCACCCGCTCCATGACCCGAATGCCGGTGATCTTGCCAACCACATCATTGAGGCTTTCGATGTGCTGCACGTTGACGGTCGTGTAGACATCAATCCCGGCGGCCAGCAGTTCGATGATGTCCTGCCAGCGTTTGGGGTGACGACTGCCTGGCGCGTTGGAGTGGGCCAGTTCGTCGATCAAAATCAGTTGGGGTTTGTGCAACAGGGCGGCATCCAGGTCAAACTCCTCCAGTTGATGCCCCTTGTAGGTGATCTGCAGTCGGGGCAGCAGGGGCAGTTGTTGCAGAAGTTCAGCGGTTTCGCGGCGACCATGTGTCTCCACCACCCCGGCCAGGAGCGACACGCCCTGGGCGTGCAGACTCCTGGCCGCCGTCAGCATGGCGAAGGTTTTGCCGACACCGGGGCAGGCCCCGAAAAAAATTTTCAGCTTGCCGCGTTGTTGCCGCTCTGTTTCCGCCTCCAGACGGGCCAGCAGGGCATCGGGATTGGGGCGGGCAAGGGTGGTGGGGTCATGAGACATGGGCGCTCTCTCCGAAGAGGTGGTCAGGGGTGTGCTCAGGGTTGGGTCCGCTGATCCAGGGCCAAGTTCAAGGTCAGGACATTGACGCGCCTCTCTCCCAGGATGCCCCAGGTGCGCTCCTGGGTATGCTGTTGCAACAGGTGCAAGACGGTTTGTTCGGAGAGACCCCGCGTGCGGGCCACGCGGGGCAGTTGCCAGAGGGCGGCGGCCACGCTGATATGGGGATCCAGACCGCTAGCAGAACTGGTGACCAGATCCACCGGAATGGGGGCGCTCTGGCCGGGATCACTCTCCTGCAGGGTTTGCATGCGGGCGCGTATGGTCTCGGTCAGGGTGGGATTGAGCGGTCCCAGGTTGGTGGCTGCCGAAGCGGCGCCGTTATGGCTCATGGGGGCAGTGGCCGACGGACGGCCCCAAAAATAACGCGGCTCGGAAAAACTTTGCCCGACCAGTTCGGAGCCGACTACCTCCCCCTTGACGGTCAGCAGACTGCCCGCCGCCTGCCAGGGAAAAAGCCAGTGCGCCAGAGCGGTGACCAGGGCCGGATAGAGCGCGCCGGTCAAAAGGGTCATCAGGGTAAGCATCAGCAGGGCAGGTTTCAACTCTTTGAGCATGGGTATGATCCTTTAGGAGATGTGCAGGGCGACCAAAAGCAGATCAATGGCCTTGATGGCGACAAAGGGTACCAACAGGCCACCCAGACCATAGATCAACAGATTGCGGCGCAGCAGTGCGGCGGCGCCAATGGCCCGATAGGGCACCCCCTTCAAGGCCAGAGGAATCAGGGCAATGATGATCAGGGCGTTGAAGATCACCGCCGAAAGGATGGCCGAAGCGGGAGTAGCCAGCCCCATGATGTTGAAAATATTCAGATCGGGATAGGTGGCGGCAAAGGCGGCAGGGATGATGGCAAAATATTTGGCCACATCGTTGGCAATGGAAAAGGTGGTCAAGGCACCACGGGTCATCAGCATCTGTTTGCCGGTTTCCACCACCTCGATCAGTTTGGTGGGGTTGGAGTCCAGATCCACCATGTTGCCCGCCTCTTTGGCGGCCTGGGTGCCGGTATTCATGGCCACGGCCACATCGGCCTGGGCCAGGGCCGGGGCATCGTTGGTGCCATCGCCGGTCATGGCCACCAACCGCCCTTCCTGCTGATACTGCCGGATCAGTTGCAGCTTGGCCTCTGGTGTAGCCTCGGCGAGAAAATCATCCACCCCGGCTTCGGCAGCGATGGCAGCGGCGGTCAGACGGTTGTCGCCGGTGATCATCACGGTTTTGATGCCCATGCGGCGCAGTTCGGCAAAACGCTCCCGAATGCCGCCTTTGACAATATCCTTGAGCTCGATCACCCCCAATACCCGATTATCTTCGGCCACCACCAGGGGGGTGGAACCACGACGGGCCACCTCATCGACGCTGTACTGGATAATCTCCGGCCAAAAACCGCCGATGGACTCCACATGACGCCGCACCGCCTCGGCAGCCCCCTTGCGGATGGATCGGCCCTGCCAGTCGATACCGCTCATGCGGGTTTGTGCCGTAAAGTGGACAAAACTGGCCCCTTCGGCATGGATGTCGCGGCCCCGTTGTTGCAGCTTTTCCTTGGCCAGGGTGACGATGGAGCGCCCTTCCGGGGTTTCGTCGGCCAGGGAAGAGAGCAGGGCGGCTTGTGCCAACTCCCGTTCGCTGACCCCCTGGGCGGGCAGCAGTTGGGCCGCCTGACGGTTGCCCAGGGTGATGGTGCCGGTTTTGTCCAGCATCAACACATCCACATCACCGGCGGCCTCCACCGCCTTGCCGGAGGTGGCGATGACATTTTTTTCCATCATACGGCTCATGCCTGCCACGCCGATGGCCGAGAGCAGGCCGCCGATGGTGGTGGGGATCAGACAGACCAGCAGGGCCACCAGGACGGTGACCGAGACCGCTTCTCCGCTCTGGGCGCTGGCGACACTGTAGAGGGAGAAGGGCAGTAGGGTGACGGTGGCCAGCAGAAACACCAGGGTCAGTTTGACCAAGAGGATAGTCAGGGCAATTTCGTTGGGGGTCTTTTGTCGTTTGGCGCCCTCCACCATGCGAATCATGCGGTCGAGGAAGGTATCCCCCGGATTGACGGTGATACGGACCACCAGCCAGTCAGAGAGGACACGGGTGCCACCGGTAACAGCGGAAAAATCACCGCCTGATTCGCGGATGACCGGCGCCGATTCGCCGGTGATGGCCGATTCATCCACCGAGGCAACCCCTTCGATCACCTCGCCGTCACCGGGGATGATCTCCCCGGCGGTGACCAGAACCAGATCCCCTTTGCCAAGAGATTCAGAGGGGACGCTGCCCCACTGGGCGTTGGGGTGGGGTTCCTGCAGTTTTTTGGCCATGACTGTCTTACGCAACCCTTTCAGGGCGGCGGCTTGCGCTTTGCCGCGCCCTTCGGCCATGGCTTCGGCAAAATTGGCGAAAAGCACGGTAAACCAGAGCCACAGAGAGATGGTCAGGATGAACCAGAAAGGGGCTTCGCCTTGGCCCAACAGAGCCTGCACGGCCAGCATGCTGGTAAACAGGCTGCCGAGCCAGACCACAAACATGACCGGGTTGCGGATCTGGTACTGGGGAGCCAGTCGTTTACATGATTCCCAGGCGGCCTCCTTGAGGAGGGTCGGGTCAAGCAGAGAGAGTGTCGCATTCATGATTGATCTCAATAGAAATTAGCTGTTGAACATCCGAACCTGTTCGACAATGGGACCGAGGGCCAGGGCGGGCAGAAAGGTCAAGGCGCCGACCACGACCACGGTACCGATGAGCAGCAGGACGAAGAGCGGGGTATGGGTCGGCAAGGTGCCGGCAGAGACCGGGATGATTTTTTTGCCCGCCAGCGAACCGGCGATGGCCAGCACCGGGATAATCACCCAGTAGCGGGCCAGGAGCATGGCCAGACCCAGCAGAAAGTTGTAGAAAGGGGTGTTGACGGAGAGGCCGCCGAAGGCGCTGCCGTTGTTGTTGCCGGCGGAGGAGAAGGCGTAGAGAATCTCCGAAAAACCATGGATGCCCGGATTGGCGATGCCTGCCAGTCCGCTGGTGCTGACCACGGCGATGGCAGTACCGATCAGGGTGGCAAAGCAGGGGGTGAGGACGGCGACGGCGGCCATTTTAATCTCGAACGCCTCAATTTTCTTGCCCAGATATTCCGGCGTGCGGCCAATCATCAACCCGGCGACGAAGACGGCAACCAGGGCAAAAACAATCATGCCGTACAGGCCAGAGCCGACCCCGCCAAAGATCACCTCACCCAGTTGCATCAACCACATGGGTACCAGTCCGCCCAAGGGGGTAAAGGAGTCATGCATGGCGTTGACCGAACCGTTGGAGGCGGCTGTCGTGGCGGTAGCCCACAGGGTGGAGTTGACAATACCAAAGCGTAACTCTTTGCCTTCCATGTTGCCGCCGGGGGCCTGTTCGGAGGCCGTTGTTTGCAGTCCCAGGCGTTGCAGCAGGGGATTGCCGGACTGTTCGGCCCACTGGCAGAGCAGCAGCAGGGAGAGAAAGACCAGGGTCATGGCGGCCAGGATGGCGACCCCTTGCCGGGTATCACCGATAAAACGACCAAAGGCGATGCAAAAGGCGGCTGGGATGAGCAGGATGGCCAGCATCTCCAGGAGGTTGGTGAGAGGGGTGGGATTTTCCAGGGGATGGGCAGAGTTGGTGTTGAAGAAGCCGCCGCCATTGGTGCCCAACTGTTTGATGGCCACCTGCGAGGCAACCGGACCCATGGCAATGCTCTGTTCGCGGGTGATTTTATGTTCGGTGACCGCATCTCCTTTTTCATCTTTAAGGGGTTGGCCATCGGGACCGTTTTGCGGTTCCTCGTAGGCGAGCGCTTGCAGCAGTTGGCCGTTCTGGTAGGGGGAGAAGTTTTGGATCACCCCCTGGCTGACCAGCGTCAGGGCCAGGAGCAGGCTTAAGGGGAGCAGAAGGTAGAGGGTAGAGCGCACCATATCGACCCAAAAGTTACCGATGGCAGCGGCCTCGCGACGGGTAAAGGCGCGCATCAAGGCGGCCATGATGGCCATGCCGGTTGCGGCGGAGAGAAAATTTTGTACGGTCAAGCCGGCCATTTGCACCAGATAGGAGAGGGTGGATTCTCCCCCATAATTTTGCCAGTTGGTATTGGTGGCGAAGCTGACGGCCACGTTAAAGGATTGATCGGGTGGCAGGTTGGCCATGGCCTGGGGGTTGAAAGGCAGGGTCAATTGCAGACGCTGCAGGGCGTAGAGGAGCAACAGGCCGAGCAGGTTGAAGGCCAGGACGGCATGGGCGTAGCGTTGCCAGGACATCTCCTCATCGGCCCGGATGCCGCACAGACGGTAGAAGCCTTTTTCCAGGGGGTGCAGCCAGGAGAGTGGCCTGGGCAGCGCTGCGGTGTAGATGCGGGCCATATACAGCCCCAAGGGCCAGGCCAGCAGCAAGAGCAGCAACAGGTAAAAGGTGATTTGCAACAGGCTGTTGATGGTCATGGGTGCAGGTTCCATTCAGTGAGTTGAACGATGCCGGGCCGGGTGCTTATGCAGAGAGGGTTCATGAAAATTTCTCCGGCAGAAAAAGCACAACGACCAGATAGAGAAACACGGCGATGGAGAGGAGCAGCCCGATCAAATAGAGGGGATTCATTCAGCCTCTCCTGGTACGTTCAAAGAGGGTGACCATGGCGGCGGAAGAGACGAAAAAACCAACAGCCACAAGTAAATATAAAAGATCCATAACAACTCCTTGGCAATAGGGTGAGCGATGGAGAGCATGGTATCGAAAGGGCGATAAAATGTGTCACAAAAGGGGGGTGTGTACTATTAAATGATTGTTAACAGGCTCCAATCGATTTTATGGTTCCTTTATCGGCCTGCCTTGCCCTGCCGGGTGCGCAGGGTGGCTCTTTGTGGTGAAATTTTATTATATATATTATTTTATTTATACCAATTGAATTAAAATGTACAGTATTTCCATGATCTGATATAAATTTATATATTTAAATTGTTTAAGATGTTGACGATTTTTTAATGTTTGTATCGCAACATTATGCACCGATTTGATATTGGATCGGCTACCCTGCACCAACGAGCGCAATTCTGGTCTGTCAGGGGGAGAGTACAAGCATGGTCATGGGAGTGTCCACGGCGGTCTTGATCGTGATGATCGAGGATGAGGCGCAGATTCGCCGTTTTGTCCGTATGGTGTTGGAGGGGGAGCACTATGTGGTGGTTGAAGCGGAGAGTGGCAGGCGGGGCCTGATTGAGGTGGGGACACGGCGTCCAGATCTGTTGGTGCTGGATCTGGGGCTGCCGGATGTAGACGGGATTGAGTTGATCCGGGATGTGCGCAGTTGGTCCAAATTGCCGATCTTGATTTTATCGGCGCGGGGCAGCGAAGCAGAGAAAGTGGCAGCCCTGGATGCGGGGGCCGATGATTATTTGACCAAACCCTTTGGTGTGCCGGAACTGCTGGCACGGGTACGGGCCCTGTTGCGGCGGGCGGCCTGCCCCAGTGCCGATGAACCCAATGTGGTCCGCTTTGGCACGGTTGAGGTCAATTTGTTGCACCGTTTGGTGACCCGCAACGGCCAGATGGTACACATGACCGCTTTGGAATACCGGTTGCTGGTGCAACTGTTGAGTAATGCCGAGCGCGTCTTGACCCATCAGACCCTGTTGCGCGACGTCTGGGGGCCAAATCACATCACCAAACAGCACTATTTGCGGGTCTACATGGCCCATCTGCGCCACAAACTGGAACAGGATCCCAATCGACCGAAGTATTTTCTCACCGAGTCGGGTATCGGCTACCGCCTGACCCTGCAGGAGAGTGCAGGGTGTGGGGGGTAGTTTTTGTTTTATAGGTTGTTATATATATTTCAATCAGATAAACGATCAAAAATCGCCATCTTGACCAAGAGATGTTGAGCCTGGCCTAATGCCGTCAATACAGTTTCGTTCCGTTAGGCAGGTGAAAGGAATACATGCCTTTTCGACTCAACAGGGAACCTGTTTCTTCCGGTTTTTTGCACCGCTCCACACTCTTCAAAATCTAGCAACGTGCGGCGCCGAGAGTGCCCGACACCCGACGATGGACTTTTCCTGGTACATCGGGGTAAGCGTCCATTTCTCCCCAGGGTACCCATTGATTTTGAAAGGTGAGACTCTATCTGAAAACAACCTTTTCAGGAGGTCGAGATGGGTACAAGCGGGAGCAATAAAGTCGCAGTAGCTGG
>PDZU01000009.1 GCA_002753095.1 Magnetococcales bacterium | reverse complement strand
CATTTGTGTTGTGCTCAGGGTGGCCAGTTGTTGGCTGCCGAGTCCCATCAATTGGCTGGTGCTCAACGCCTGTAACTGGGTGGAACTCAAGGCCCGCAGTTGCCCGGAGAGCAGGGCGGCAATGTGCGACGACTCCAAACCCGCCATTTGGCTGGTGCTGAGCGCAACCATGAGGGAAGAGGTCAGAGCCCGCATCTGGCTGGTCGAGAAATAATCCAATTGATCTGCCTCCAGCCCTTGCAGTTGTTCGGTGCTCAGGGTGGCCAGTTGTGCCGTGCTTAAACCGCCAATTTGTGTCGAACCCAGCGCGTTGATCAGGGAGGAGGAGAGGGCTCGCAGTTGCGTGCTGTTCATGGTCCCGACAAATTTGCCGGGCAAAAATGCCATCTGTTCTGGCAGCAGAGCGGCCATCTGCCTGGAGCCCAGACTGGCAATCTGGGCAGCTGTCAACACGGCAAAATCTCCCGACTGCAGACCCGTCATTTGCGTCGGCGTCAACGCAGCCAATTGTGCCGTGGCCATGGAGGCGATTTGTGTGGTGGTCAAGGCGCTGATTTGTGTCGCACTTAGGGCGGTCAGTTGGCTGGTGGTCAGCGCTTTTATCTGCGCGCTTGTGAAGGCAATGAGTTGGTTGTCCGCCAACTGGATCATCAACTCTGGCACCAGACCGAGCAATTGGCTGGTACTGAGAGTGGCCAGTTGGCTGCTCTGCAAACCGCCCAGTTGGTTGGCGCTCAAAGAGGCCAACTGGGTGCGGTTAAGGCCCAGCAACTGTTGACTGTTCAGGGAGGCCAGTTGCGTACTGCTCAAGCCCTGCAGTTGCGTCGTGGTCAGGGCAGCCAGTTGCTTACTGTTAAAGCCGGGCAACTGGTTGTTGAACAATACATGCAACCGTTCCGATGGCAAGCCGTTCATTTGGGTGTTGGCAAGGGTAGACAGTTGCCGTGAGGTAAGCCCCATCAACTGGCTGTCGGCCAAAACGGCCAACTGCAGAGAGGTGATGCCGTCCAGTTGCGTATTGGCCAGACTGGCCACAAGCAGCGCATGCAGACCCTCCAGTTGTGTGTCCGCCAGTATGCGCAGTTGTAACGAAGTCAAGCCATTCAGTGTATTCGGGCTGAGTTGCGCCAATTGTTCGGCGGTCAGGCCGTTCAACTGGTTATTGTCTAAACTGGCAAGAGTTTGACTGGAGAGGGCAGACAATGACTCATCTTTGAGTTCGGTCAATTGTGCAGAGGTCAGCCCATCCCATTGCGTGTTGGCCAGGGAGGCTATCTGTAGAGAACTGAAAGCATTAAGTTGTTCATCCGTCATGCGCGCCAACTGGGTTGAACGCAGTCCATTCAACTGGGTGATGGCCAAACCGGCCAATTGTTCCGAACTCAATTGTGCCAATTGGGTATTGACCAACTGTCCCAGTTGCGTGGAGACCAGATAATTCAGATCACTCTCTGTCAAGCCCGTCAGTTGATCGGCGGTCAGTTGCCGGGTTTCAGAACTGACCAGATTGGCAATGGAAAAAATGCGTGCGACTTTATAGTATTCCGCTTCAAAATCAGTGATAGCAAACCCGGCATCGTTTTGCGACGAATAGATGACCTTGTTGTTTTGGCTGACTTGAATTTTGGTGGTTGTAAAGGTTGGTACGTCATAGGATAACAGAGAGCTATACTGAAACGTGGGTTCAAACGCCCCCCAGAGGAGCGCAGTGGCGTAATCCGATTTCACGAATGCAGAAAAACTGCCGGTCAGTTCAACTTTTACGTCCTGAGCGGGCGAATTATGGGCGTGCAGATTGATGGTTATCTTGTTATCTGTGATCGTCCCATCCATCAAAGTGCTCGTTTTGGAACCGTTGGTCGAGGAAAGCGACATGCCGGTTATAGATGTCACGGCTGTATCATTCGCCAGGGCATCATAGGAGTTGCTGAACGTACCTGTATTGATTGCCGTAAATTTATCAAACTTACTGGTTGTTTTTGTTGCAGTGATGGTCTGTTCAAGCAGTGTCGTACCACCGGAAACCGTATTAGTGCTGAAAGAGCCTCCCCGAATAAGTTGCATACCGGATACGGTCCATGCTGAGGTAGAACTACCAGGAAAAGACCCACTCATGGTGAGATAGGCATCAATGCTGTTGTCGTAAATAATAATTTTTGAAGAGGAACTATACAGCAACGTGGAGTTATTGGGGTCTGAACTATCGGCGAGATCATAATAGGTTTTATAGATCGCAAATCCACTCAACCAATCACTCAATACAGCGGGTGGCTGAAGCGTGGTATTGGCCCAGGTAACCAACTGTTCGGAGGTGGTGCCATTGAGTTGCGTATCGGCCAATGAAGCGATGCGCGTTGAAGTCACGCCATACCACTGTGTGCTGGCCAGGGAACTGATCTGTGCAGAGGTGATGCCATCCCACTGGGTAACGGTCAAGGCTTGCAGGTGAAGAGAGCTGAAGCCATCGATTTGTGTCAGGGAGAGGGTTGCCAATTGCGTGGAAGAGAGGCCATGCAATTGGGTTGCCGCCAGATTGAACAGTTGGTTGGAGGTCAGCCCCGCCCATTGGGTGGCGGCCAACTCAGCCAGTTGCAGAGAGCCCAGGCCATTGAGTTGGCTATTGGCCAAGCCTTGCAGTTGCAGGGAGGTCAGACCATCCCACTGGCTGTTGGCCAAACTGCTGAGTACAGTGGATGTCATGGCATTCCACTGGGTATTGGCCAAACTTCCCAGGCCGTCCGAGGAGAGACCATCCCACTGGGTGACGGCCAGATTCAGCAACGGCAGTGAACCCAGACCATTCAGGATGGCACTGCTGAAATGGTTCAGTTGCAGCGACGTCAGGCCATTCAACTGGGTATCGGCCAGGGCGGTGAGTTGCAGACTCGTCAACCCATCCCATTGCGTGCCAGCCAGACTGCTCAATTGCAGGGAGGTTAGTCCATTCAATTGGCTATTGGCCAGATCAGTCAGATGCAAAGAGGTCAGCCCATTCAATTGGCTGTTGGCCAGTGCTCTCAACCCCAAAGAGGTGAAGCCGTTGAGCTGCTGGTTGCTCATCAGCGACAAGGTGCTGGAACGCAAGGCATCGACTTGGCTGTGTGCCAGCCCATGAATGTGTGCCGAGGTCATGCCGGCCAATTGCGTATCCGCCAACTGGCTCCATTGGCCAGAGGTCAGGCCGTTCAAGGTGGCATCCAGGAGAGCGCCCAGGGCCACAGAACCCAGACCATCCAACTGGGTATCGACCAGATTGCTCAAATGCAGAGAGGAGATGCCCAGAAATTGACTGCCAGCCAGAGCGGCCAGTTGCACAGAGTTCAGGCCATCCAGTTGTGTATTTGCCAAGCTTGCCAACTGGTTGGAGGTGACGCCATCCAGTTGCAGGTCACCAAATACAGCCAACTGCACGGAACTCAGGCCGTTCAACTGTGTGCCAGACAGACCATGCAACTGCAGAGAATTGAGACCCAGCAACTGATCATCGCTTAGCACAGTCAGTTGCGTGGAGTACAAACCATCCAGTTGTGTGTTGGCCAGAGAGGACAATTGTGTGGAGGAAAGACCAGCCAATTGCGCGCTGCTCAGAGAGGACAACTGGCCGGCGGTCATCACGTCCAACTGGGTTTCTACCAGGGCAGCGATTTGATCACTCGTTGTGTCGGTCAGGTCCAGTCCGGAACTGGTCGTGGTCGCGGTGACGGTGATAGCAGTGGCCACACGTAAAACCACACCTGAGGCGGTATAGAGTTGATAATCATCGCTGGTTCCGCCATCTGTCCAGCCACTGCCGGCGTCGACCGTATCGCCACTGCTGCCATCCACGGTCAATATTCCGGTATCCGACAGGGTAAGCAGCGAGCTGGCATCCAAAATCAGGGCATTGTTGCCACTGCCGGTCAGGTTGATCGCTTCGATGGCGCTCAAAGTGCCGGTGAGGCCGGTCAAATCCAGGGTGATGCCGCTGCCGGAAAGAATCAGGGTATCGCCGCCGTCACCGCCATCCACCACGGCAAAATCGGCATCGCTGACCGTGATGCTATCATCGCCAGCATCCCCATAAAGCGAATCCCAACGCCCACCGCTCAGGCTGTCATTGCCCAGGTTGCCATGCAAAACGTTGGCGGTGGCATTGCCGGTGATGGTATCATTGCCACTGCCGCCAGAGGCATTTTCAATCACGCAACCATAGGCAATGCCAATATTATTCGTACCATAAGTGGGGGTTTCATCATACAGATCACTGTACCAGGAGGGAACCTCCTCACTCCAGGTGTCGGTGTTTGTATCCAGGAAACCAAACTTGCCGATGGAGGAGAACTGACCGGGGGTCAGATCAATCACACAGTCGCTGACAAAAGCGGAGGCGTCCAGTGTATCGCTGCCGCCCGCATCCCAGATGGTTTCGATGATCGGGCGATCATTGGGGATGGTCCAGGTGGTATCGCCCGTATTGCTGCTGGTATTGGCACCATAAATGGCCTGCAGAACGCCAATATCGTAGAGCATGGGGGTCTCTGCCTGCAGTGCGACCGTGCTGGACGAGACCGAAACCGAGAGACCATTCACCGTTTCGGAGGCTTTGATCAAATCGGCATAGGGATGGTCCGTATAGGACATGATGGTGAATTGATTGCTGTCTTCGGCGGATTGGCCCAGTTGCGACAGACTGGTTGTCTCAAAGGGATGTTTGAGCCCCAGGGCATGACCCAGTTCGTGGATGATGGTGGCCAGCATGCCACCCCCGGAGGAGAGGTCGGCGTTTATCCCGCTCGCTCCTGTATCCAACCACACATCCCCGGCGCTGTCGTTGTCTCCGGGTTCGGCGTTCCAATTGGAGCCGCCGGGAAGATAGGCATAGGCGTTGGAATCAGTTTGGCTGTTTCTGCCAAAGCGCAGATCAACCCCAGTGTCGCTGTCAGTAACCTCCTGGAATTGAATATTGATCAGGTCTGCATACTGGTCCAGGACCGCGCGGACAGCCGTTTCTTGATCATCGGTCAAAGCAGAAAAACTGGATGTTTCATCACTGGTCGCATAACTGGGGGCGGCGGTCATGAAGCTGAACGTGAGCACCAGCGTCGTCCCGGTGGTATGCTGCCATTCGGCCCACCCAGTGCCGTCCGAGTCCAAAGCCGTTTGGGCATAGGCGGGAAGGGTGATGGCAGAGACCAAAGCATTCCCAACGTCAGTGATTTGCGCGTCGGTCAAATTGTTCAGTTGGGTGGAGGAAAAACCGCTCAACTGCACAGAGTTCAATGAGAGCAACTGCAGGCTGGTAAAACCGTCCAGTTGGCTGTTGGCCAGAGAAGCCAGTTGCAGTGAGGTCAAACCATCCAATTGGCTGTCGGCCAGACTGCTCAGTTGCACGGAAGAGAGATCATTGAGCTGATTGACAGTGGCTGTGCCAAGCGCAGAGGATTGCAAGCCGTTCAGGACATCAATACCGACGCCGTTCAATAGGTCGTCGTCAGTAGTGGCTGGCGTGTTGCTGGCGGTAAGATCGGTAACAGTGGCCAGAGTGCTGGACGAGCCGGTATATGAAGCCATGATTGACAATCCCCTGTGCGGATGAACTCAAGAAAACATCCGCGCAGTATAGCAGCGATGGGGACTGATTTCATGCACTAAAAGAGTCGTATGACAACATTTTTCAGAAATGGCGGATGACGGACGGGGGCGCGCCATACAAGCAAGGGCTCCGTCCTTGCAACCCGCAAGGGGAGATCATCTCCCCTTGACCCCATGCCTCTTTTAAATGCGATTGCCCTGGGAAAAACCCCTATTCTTCCGCAAACAGCGCCTTGATGGTTTCCTGAAACGCTTTGGCCTGAAAATGGGTGAGTTCCAGTTGCATGGGGCGGTTGGGAGGGGCCAGAAAAATGGCTTCTCCCACCTTCCAGAAAGGAATGGTGCGTTGTTGTTGCTCCTGCCAGACGGTAATGCTCAACCACGGTTCACCACGCTCTTTGGCTTGCACACCATGCCAAGCGTCACGGGTCAGAACCTCCTCTTCAATCCCTTTCCAGACCGGTTTCGACCACTCATTATTTTTCTTCTCTGCCTGTACCGTTTTACCCTGATGGGTAATCGCCATTTTATGGAGTTGAGCCGCCTGCTCCACCGGTCGCAGCGCAATCAGCTCCAGCGCTGGCTTGTCCAACTCATCGCTCAGATGGCTGTCCAACACCATGGCATCGGGTTCTCCAGCCCGCCACGCCAATAGGCGATTGTCGCGGCGTTGAATGCGCACCCGCTCCTGGAACTCTTGGGAAAGGTGCATGGCCAACAGCCAGTCCTCATGCACCGTGGAGGATTCGTCGGCCTGCAAGGCCACAAAGGTGCTGCCCTTGGCCAAAACTAGGGCCTGCAGCCATTGGCTGACCCGCTCTTCCGAGGCCAGATCCTGCAGGGGACGACGCAGATACCACTGCTTCTCCTTCTTGCCCAACTCCAGATGTTCGTTTGGACGTTCACGGCTGAAGGTCTGGATGGAGGGCAGAAGCTGGTTGGCAAAGAGCCGTTTGTCACGCAGGGCCTCCTTGCTCTGCATCAAGCCATCAATGCTTTTGGCCGGTACCAACACCACAGGTCCATCGACACCAATTTGTACATAGCGCTTATGACTGGCCGGGGCGCTTAGCCCCAGGCTGATCTGCAGCGCTTGCTCGGCCTCGTTGTAGACGGTCAGCACCGCCAAAGGGCTCTCCAACCCAAAGGCAGCCCGGTCGTTTGGCTCTTGGGTGACTTGCTGGTCATAGCTCTCGGTCAAAATTTCCAGCAATTTTTCCACCGCCTGATCATTGGTGCGCACCCGTTCCGGTGCCACAATCTGCCAATGGCTGGCATGCATGTTGACCGGCGTCTTGGGCAGATCGTTACGCACAATGGTCAGGGTGTTGCCCTCTTTGCCCTTTTCAGTGGCTGGGCGCCAAAATTCGAGCTTTTTGACGGCACTTGGGCTGAATTTGCCAATCAACCTAGCGCTCTTTTCCTCGCTCGTGCGCTGCGTTTCCCGTTGCTCCAACCACCAAAGCAGAGCAATGCCACTGATCAGAACCAGCAGCAGAACCAACGGCATACGCCACCCCTTGGCCATGGGAGAAGATTCAGACATGGCAACCTCTTTCCTTTAGAGACGTTTACGTTTTCTCCAGATGGTAAAGCCCATCAGCAGTAACGTCAGTGGCACAATGAGAACCAGACCGCCGAAGAGCAGTAGACCACTCTCCTGGGAAAGTACTAAACCGGAATCGGTCACCTCTTTGGCCTTGATGGCAATAAAATTTTCATCTTCAGCCAACCAGCGGACCATGTTGAGAAAAAGGTCGGTATTGCCGGAAAAACCCACATAAGCATCGGCGGCAAAATTGGAGTTGCCCACCACCACCAGACGTTTCTTGTCCTGTTGCACGGTGACACCCAACAGGATCGGTCCGCGATGATCGACACTGGGATTAAACTCCAAGGCACTGGTATCGGGATTTTCCGTGCTGCGGTTGTAGCCGACCTTCAACCAACCCCGCTCGGCCCCGGAGAGCAGACGCACCACCGCGTTGCCATGGTTTGGTGCGGATTTGTCTTCACCTTTACCCTCTTCCAGACGCAGGCCACGTGCCTCCGGGAAAAAAGAGGCCGCCTGCAGCGTGCGGGTGATCGGGTGATCCCCATCATACTGGTTGACCAGAGGGGTGGTGACGCCGCCACCAAACAGACGGGCGACCGGATCAACAACCAAGCCGTCGAGCAGGCTGATCCCCAACTTTTGCAGCCACTCTTCCAGTCCAGACGGGGTGGAAGAACCATGCAGATAGAGCAGGCGCCCCCCATTTTCCCACCACCGCTGCAACCGTTCCACCTCAATCGGCAGCAGGCTGGCACGGGGGCCAGCCAGTACCAAGGCCACGGTGCCTTCTGGAACCTGTTCTGTTTCGGCCAGATTAAGAGAGGAGATCTGATAGCCTTCTCCCTTCAGCAGGGCCACCGCCTTGGAGTAGGCAAGCCGTTCGGGACCGTTGCTCAATCCTTTCTTGTCTGACATGGGATCCGACTTG
Organism: Magnetococcales bacterium; assembly: GCA_002753095.1. Taxonomy (GTDB): domain Bacteria; phylum Pseudomonadota; class Magnetococcia; order Magnetococcales; family Magnetaquicoccaceae; genus Magnetaquicoccus. The sequence continues at coordinate 50,351 of PDZU01000009.1, read as the reverse complement.
TCGCTGAAGGTGTGCTCGCCGTGGCCGGTGATAAAGCGAATGGCCTTGCTGCCCCCCTTGGCCAGACGAATCAGGGCGTTGGTGACCGACTCTTCGTTGGATTCCGTCACCTTTTCCGTCTTGTCCCCGGCGCGAAAGACGATGGTACCATACATGGCCACATCGGCTTGCCGGGCGGCACTGGGGTCCAGATCCGGATCGACAAAACGAACCTGTAGTTCTGGATTGGCGGCACGATATTTATCCAGGAGGGTTTGCAATTGACTTTTTTGATCCCCCTGATCCTGCACGTAGACGGTGACACTGAGACCCTTGTCAAAGGCTTTGACCGCCTTGATGGACTGTTCCGCCAACGAGTTGCGATTGGCGGTGGTCCAGTCCCAGCGCATGGGATAGCGATGGCTGGCGTAGGCCAACACCGCCAAAATCAGGAAAAGGATCAACCCCAAAGAGGCATTTTGCAGGCGCAAACCGGTACGCGTGGCGCGATTCATGATCATTGCAGGATTCTCCCCTAGCCCTGGATACGTTCAGCGGCCAGTTGTTGACGGGCGAAGAGCAGGCCGACAGCGGCCAGCAGAAGGAAATAGATCAGATCGGTGCTGCTGATCACCCCAGTCAGGAAGTTTTGGTAATGGTTGGTGATGGAAAGATAGTTCAGCACAGCTCCCAGGGCACTGCCACCGGCCTCGCCCATCCAGGAGGCAACCCAGAGCAGCAGCAACAGACCAAAGGCGCTCAGGGCCGCCACGACCGGATTGTCTGTGGCACTGGAGGTTGCCAGTCCGACGGCGCCAAAGGAGGCGGCCAGCAAAAAAAGACCAAGCAGCCCCGACAACGTCTGCCCCGGATCCGGCTTGCCGAAGACGAACAACAGCAGCGGCGGCAAGGCCAGCAAGGCAATGGTGATGGCCAGAAAATAGAGCAGACCCAGATATTTGCCCAGGATGATCTCCATGGAGGAGAGGGGGGAGGAGGCGATGGCAGCCCAGGTGCCACGCCGTTTTTCGTCGGCAAAAAGGCGCATGGTGACCATGGGCATGATCAGCAACAGCAACACAGCCGCATTGCCCAGCATGGGGGAGATGGTCCAATCGGTCAAGGAGAGCTTGGCCATCTCGCCGTAGGCCTGGAACTGCACCTGCTTGATCTGATAATTAAAGACCGCCGCCATGAACATGTAGGCCGAAATGGCGAAGAGAACCGCCAACAAAGTCCAGGCCAGCGGGGAGAGGAACATGCTGCGCAGTTCCCGGTGGGCAATGGTCAGGATGGCTCTCATGCGGATACCTCACTGCTGTGGGGGAGAGGAACAGTCTCATCCTCGCGGGTGGTCAGGTTGAGGAAAATCTCCTCCAGGGAGTTGCTGGACGGAACCAGTTCGCGCAGATCCCATCCTTGCGCGATGGCGCGTTGCAACAACTCTGGCACGGGATCCTGGTTGGTCAGAGGGGTGATCATCCAACCGCCCTCGTGCGGGCGTACCTGGGCCACACCGGGAATCTGTTGCAGAATTGCGGCCTCTGGCGCACGGTTCATGCGTACAAAAAAGCTGATTTTGTTGGCCGTTTTCTGCTCTAGTCCCTCCAGGGTGTCATCGGCCACGATGCGCCCCTGGTTGATGACGGCGACCCGGTTGCAGGTCATACGCACTTCCGGGAGGATGTGGGTGGAGAGCAGAACCGAATGTTCACCGCCCAAGTCGCGGATCAGTTGCCGAATCTCCCGGATCTGGATGGGATCCAGGCCGACGGTAGGTTCGTCCAGGATGACCACCTCTGGACTATGCACAATGGCCTGGGCGATACCAGCCCGTTGTTGATAGCCCTTGGAGAGGTTGCGCAGCAGGCGGTTGGCCACATGGCTCAGACCGCAGCGCTCCATGGTCTGCCCGACGGCATCGTATAGCTGGTTGCTGGGGACGCGGCGCAAGGCAGCCAAATAGGAGAGATACTCCTGTACAGTCATGTCGCCATAAATGGGGGGAGATTCGGGCAGAAAGCCAATTTTGGCTCTGGCTTCGACAGGGTTGGCGATCATGTCAAGTCCGGCAATATGGACGCTGCCTTCACTGGGGGAGAGCAGGCCGGCCAGGATACGCATTGCTGTGGTTTTTCCGGCGCCGTTTGGCCCCAAAAATCCCATGACCTCACCACGTTGCACCTGAAAGCCAATGGTATCCAACGCTTTGGTCGGGCCGTAGTAGCGGGTCAGGTCAGAGATTTCAATCATTATTTCCGGCATGATGGTTCCCTAATTTTCATGTATGGGATGGATCAAACATCCAGCTGGAAATATAGGGACAATACCCCTTTGTCGCAAGAGGGGGTGAAAGTTTCTCTCGTGTTTGTCCTTTCGTCTGTATCGACTGCTGAAAATTTAGGCGCTTGCTGGTTAAAATTCGACCTGATTGCCTTGTTATTGATCATTTCTGGCCGGATAATGGTGGCAGCATTCAGTGAAAATATAATCATTATGGTAGGATAGGTCGAAGATAACATCATGGCGTGATTCTTGTTAAAAGGAGCATCGAAGGCGCTCTGTGCCATGAGTGGGCGCGCGAGCATGCATGTGTCGTGCAGTTGAACGGTGAGTGAGGGGCGATGAAGGGATTCGGAAATTTTTTCTGGTTGTTGGTGTGTGTGCCGGGTGTGGCTTGGGGAGCGGACGAGACGGTCAATTTGGCCAATACGGCCTGGATGTTGACAGCAACAGCGCTGGTGCTGTTCATGACCTTGCCGGGGTTGGCGTTGTTTTATGGGGGCATTGTTCGCACCAAAAATGTCCTCTCCATCTTTATGCAATGTTTTGCCATCACCTGTCTGGTGTCGGTGCTGTGGTTTGCTTTTGTCTATAGTCTGGCTTTTGGTGATGGGGGCAGTGCGCAGGATTGGATCGGGGGGCTGGGCAAGAGCTTTCTGGCGGGTGTCGGGGTGGATGCGGTCAGCAATGGTATCCCTGAGACGGTTTTTTCCGCGTTCCAGATGACCTTTGCCATCATCACCCCGGCATTGGTGATTGGCGGTTTTGCCGAACGGATTAAATTTTCGGCTGTGTTGTGGTTTTCCGTGCTGTGGCTGGTGTTTGTTTATGCCCCGGTGTGTCACTGGGTCTGGGGTGGTGGTTGGCTGGCTAAAATGGGCTTTATGGATTTTGCCGGGGGGGCGGTGGTCCATGTCAATGCCGGTGCGGCGGCTTTGGTCTCGGCCCTGGTGTTGGGTAAGCGGCGGGGTTTTCCGCAAACCTTGATGTTGCCACACAACATGACCATGGTGTTTACCGGTGCGGCGATGTTGTGGGTGGGGTGGTTTGGTTTCAATGCGGGCAGTGCCCTGGCGGCCAATGGGGCGGCGGGTATGGCGCTGTTGTCCACCCATATGGCGGCTGCTGCCGGTTCGCTGGCCTGGATGGCCATGGAGTGGTTGCGGCACGGTAAACCGAGTATTCTTGGTATCGTCACCGGCATGGTGGCGGGTTTGGGAACCGTGACACCAGCCTCTGGCTTTGTCACGCCGGTTGGGGCGTTGCTGATCGGGCTGTTGGCGGGCGTGGTCTGTTATCTGGCCACCCAGTTCATCAAACGCAAATTGATGATTGATGATTCGTTGGATGTCTCGCCGGTACATGGGGTCGGTGGGGTGATCGGCACGGTGTTGACAGGTATCCTGGCTGCACCGGTTTTGGGGGGATTGGGTTACACATTGCCAACGGCCACCATGGGCGGGCAGGTGTGGGTGCAACTGGTTGGCGTGGCGGTGACGGCCCTCTGGAGCGGTGGCTTGACCTACCTGATCTTTAAAGGGCTGGAAGCGACCATCGGTTTGCGGGTCTCCGCAGAAGAAGAGACCGAGGGATTGGACCTGGTGTTCCATGACGAAAAGGGCTACAATCTCTGAATTTGAACTTTTTTCTAAACATCATTACCATCGGAAGAGGAATTGGGCATGTCAGACCAAGAAGCGATTCGCAATGCTTTGGCCATGATCGAAGAGCACGATGTCAAGTTTGTGGACTTTCGGTTCACTGATTTTCACGGCAAATGGCAACACATCACCACCCCCGCGCGTCGTCTGACCGAAGAGGTCTTCGAGAGCGGCTTTGGCTTTGACGGTTCGTCCATCGCCGGTTGGTGCGAAATTCACCAATCGGACATGGTCTTCAAACCAGATCCGACCACGGCGATTTTGGATCCTTTCACCGATGCAACCACGTTGATTCTGGTGTGTGATGTGGTGGATCCCTTCACGGGCGAAGGCTACAGCCGTGATCCGCGTGCGGTGGCCAAACGGGCAGGTGCCTATCTGCAGTTCACCGGCATTGCCGATACCTGCTTCTGTGGACCTGAGGCGGAGTTTTTCATCTTCGATTCCGTGCGCTACAAAGTGAGCATCAACAGTGTCATGTCCTTCATCGATTCGGAAGAGGGAAGTTGGAACACCGATACCGATTATGAAGAGGGCAACTCCGGCCATCGTCCGGGTGTCAAAGGGGGGTATTTCCCGGTTCCGCCCGTGGATGCCTTCCAGGATATGCGTTCCGAGATGGCCTTGTTGATGGAAGAGATGGGGATCATTATCGAATTCCACCATCACGAAGTGGCTACCGCCGGTCAGTGCGAGATCGACATGCAGTTTGGTGATCTGCTTGCCATGGCCGACAATATCCAAAAGTACAAATATGTGGTCCATAACGTGGCCCACAACTCCGGCAAAACCGTCACCTTTATGCCCAAACCGATGGGTGGCGACAATGGTTCCGGTATGCACGTCCACATGTCGCTCTGGAAGGATGGCAAGCCTCTTTTTGCGGGCAACCGGTATGCCGACCTGTCTGACTTGGCGCTCAACTTCATTGGTGGCATCAAGAAGCATGCCCGTTCTCTGAACGCTTTCACCAACAGCACCACCAACTCCTACAAGCGTTTGATCCCCGGTTTCGAGGCCCCGGTGTTGTTGGCGCACTCGGCGCGCAACCGTTCGGCCAGTATCCGTATTCCGGCCTCTTCTTCGCCGAAGGGCAAACGGTGCGAGATTCGTTTTCCGGATCCGGCCTCCAACCCCTACTTGGCTTTTGCCGCGTTGTTGATGGCTGGCCTGGACGGTATCGAGAACAAGATCGATCCGGGCGCGCCCATGGACAAAAACCTGTACGATCTGCCGCCGGAAGAGTTGCAGCAGATCCCCACGGTGTGCGGTTCGCTGCGTGAAGCGTTGGCGGCCTTGGATGCAGATCGTGAATACCTGAAAAAGGGCGATGTGTTCAGCGATGATCTGATCAATGCCTGGATCGAGCTGAAGATGAAAGAGGTCTATCGTACCGAGCATACCCCGCACCCGGTTGAGTTCGAAATGTATTACAGCGTCTAAGCGGGGTTGTTGTTCCGCTTCGCCTTTTGCTGCATGCAGGATACAGATGGTGCGTCCAAATGGACGCACCATTTTTTTTATCTTTTGTCGCCGGTGATGTTTTTTGTACTGACGCTAAAGAATATTATTGGGTAGGAATGGTGATTGATCTGTTCATAAAATGCTCTGACTTTCTGTATTATCATACAAATAGTGGAAAATATTCATTCCTGAGAATCGTTTTCAGGTTGCTGCACTGCTGTCGCTGTGCTAGAATCCGCTCAATTTTGGCGACAGTATTGTTTAGTATTTAGTGGTCTTGATTTTGCATATGCCTCTTGACAGAGGGGCTGTGTTATGGTTGGCACAAGGATAGCCGATCATTCAACGCTCTGGAAGATCTCACAGTTTCGTTTCATCGATGACGACAGGAGTCGGGCATTCATGATTAAGATAGGCAAAAAATCGGTCTTGTCGCGTTCTGTTCTGGCATTGCTTGCCGGGTTGACGCTCATCTCTTCTGTTTCCCCTGCTGCGGGCATGACCATGCGTGAAGCGGTGGAGTTGGCGGTTAAAACCTATCCAGAGGTTCAGGCTGCCGAGGAGTATGGCAAGTCGTTGGACCAAAAGGTGAATCAAGCTTTTGCGGGTTATTTGCCTCGTTTAGATTTTACGGCCGGGTATGGGCGGGAAAGATCTGACAATACCACGACACGCAGTGCGAATACCACAGCAGGACGTTCCGGGCACTGGTTGGAATTGGACCGGGGGGAGACTGGGCTGCTGCTGAAACAGAATATTTTTGACGGTTTTGACACCAAATCCAAGGTGGCGCAGGCCAGGACGCAACTAAAGGGGGCGCAGGCCCGTGTTGCGCTCGCCTCGGACAACGTGGCGTTGCAAGCGGTACAGTCTTACGTCGAACTGGTCATGAAGCATATTCAGCTTGAGTTGATCAAGGACAATGTGTTGTTGCATCAGCGCATTCTTTCCAAGGTACAACGCAAATTTGAGGGTGGGGCGGGTCCGCAGGCAGACGTGCATCAGGCCAAGAGCCGCACCTATCTGGCCTCGGCCAACCATGCCAGCAATCAAGCGGCTTATAAAAACGCCCAGGCCAAATTTACCGAGATTGTCGGTTTGCCGCCCCTGACCGAGCCGGAGATGGTACGGCCATTGGTTCCAGAGGAGTTGCTGCCCAAGTCGGTGGAGGATGCGCTGGAAATTGCCTTGCGGGATAATCCGGAGTTGGGTGCGGCCCGTTTGACGGTATTGGCCGCCGAGTTGGGGGTGGATGTGGCCAAGGCGGGGATGATGCCCAAGGTGGATTTGGAGCTGAGTGCCACCAACAACGCCAATGTCAGTGGTGTGGAGGGGCATGCCCAGTCGGCAGCGGCCATGCTGCGGATGAACTATAATCTTTTTGCCGGTGGCGCAGACAAGGCGCGCATTGCCGAGCAGCGCAACCTGTTGGAGCAGGCCAAGCAGATTCAGGATAAGACGCAGCGGGCTCTGGAGGAGAATACGCGGGAGTCTTGGAACCGGTTGACCATGGCGCTGACGCGGATTGGGTTCATGCGGCAGCATTATGAGGTCAGCAAGCAGGTGACTGCGTCGTACCACGATCAGTTCAAGATGGGCAAGCGGACGTTGCTGGACGTGTTGAACTCGGAAAACGAACTGTTTGCCGCCAAGAATGGTTTGTTGGTGGAGGAACTGAGCTACATCAAGAGTGCGTATGAGCTGTTTGCACGCATGGGATCGTTGCGGCAGGCGGTGACGGCGGATCTGTCTGCGCCCAGTGAAGGGTTGATGGAGAAGGAAAAACGGGAGATTGATCCCAACCGCATGGAGGAGGAGGCACCAAAAGCGCTTCAACCGGAGTCGAAAAAGGGTGCTGGCAAGGGGGATGTAAAATCGCACGCCTATCCGTTGGCGGGGGATTCCGTTTCTGCGGGCATGGTAAGATTGCCGGAGGTGTCCCCTGCAGACGCTGATGTGGGAGCAGAGGATGGCCAGAGGGAGTCCATGTTTCGGGCAGCGGTGGATGATCTGATGGGTGAGTCGCCAGAGTCGCACTGAGGGGTGGTCGATATATTCCGGGATGATGTTTTCAGAGGGTTGAAAGTAGGCGGCTAGCACTCCAATCGGTAAACAGTGATCTTGAGTAGGTGGCATGAAATTGACTGGCAAAAGAATGGCCGGACCAACGCGCGCGGGGGTGTCAACTCTTGGGGTGGGGGTAGCGGCCTTCATTTTTTTCGTGATGGGCATGACAACGCTCCGGGCTGAGACGGTGGTGGGAACGACACCATTTGCGCAGGCTTTGGATGCGGCCATGCAGAGTAACCCAAAAATTGCGGCGGCCAGAGCCACTTTGCTGGCCACCAAGGAGAAGTTTGATCAGAGTTTGGCGTCGTTGTTGCCAGAGGTGGTTGGTGGGGCGTCACACACGCGCTTTTCGGACACCTGGACTGACAACACCAGCTCAAGCAACCCGCCGGATCGTTTGTATGTCAACATGGTTCAGCCTCTTTTTCGGCGTCAGTTATTGCTGACGTTGCAGCAGAGCAAGCCGTTGATTGCAGCGGCAGAGGAGGAGTATCAGGCCACGGTGCAGGCGGTATTGTGGGAGAGTATCCAGGCGATGGTCAACGTGTTGCTGACCAGCAATGTGGCCCGTTTGGCGGAAGAAAATTTGCTGTTGACGGAGCATAATTTGCAAGCGGCTTTGGCGCGTCGTCAGGCGGGTGATTTGACCAAGACGGATGTGGATCAGGCCACGGCGCGGGTGGCGTCGGCGGAGGCGGAGTTGATTCGGGCGCGCAATGAGGCGGTGGTCTCCCGTGCCCGATTCGAGGAGGCAACGGGCATGCCGGTGCCGGATAAGTTGGAGGTTCCCGATGTGCCGAGTTCCTTTATTCGGGGCACGTTGGAGGCGTTGACCGCCCAGCGTGAGGCCAGACCCGACTTGAAAGCGGCGCGCCTGCGCATGGAGTCTGCCGAGGTTGGGGTAGAGATTGAAAAAGCGGGTCACTATCCCATGTTGGATCTGCAGGCGATGGCGTTGACCTATCGGGGAGGGAGTGATGCGCGGATCAATGGCGAGAATCAGTACAGTGTTGCGGTGCAACTGACGGTGCCTCTATTTTCTGGGGGCAAGGTGATGTCGCGCACGCGTGAGGCTTTGGAGACAAAAAATGCCCGTGAGGCCGATTGGCAAAAGGTGGACAAGCAGGCCCTGCGCGAGATCAAGCAGGCCCATTTGATGATGAACAGTGCCAAGGCGACGGTCTCTTCTTCCGAGGCGGCTTATTCGTTTTACAAGCAGGCGGTCAAGGGGATGGAGGAGGAGTTTGCGGCGGGTTTCCGCACGGTGATCCAGTTGTTGGAGTTGCAGAATCAGCTTTTTCGTTCCGAGACTGACCTGGTGAAAACCCGCTATGAGTTGGTTTCGTCACAATATCAATTGTTGCAGACGATTGGGCAGTTGACCCCGGAGCGGATGGCCTTACCGGATTGGCAGGAGTATGGAGGTTCGGAGGGGGCTGAGGCAGGCAAGGAGAGTTTTCTGGAGCGTTTGTTACGGTCGTTGCAGTCGTTTCCGGGGTTGGATGCGGCGTTGGAGGGGGAGGCAAAGGTGCAAGCGGTTGGCAAAGTGCAACCGCGTGCGGCAGTGCTTGATCAGGTTACTTTGCAATGGAGTCAGCATCTGCAGACTGAGGGGAGCGCTTCGGAAAATGTGGTTGTCGGCGAGAGCGGGGCGGCCATTGTGCTGCCGTGGGCGGATGTCGGTTTGCGGCCCAGTCGTCGTTTGCGGTTGCACTGAGTAGGGGGGAGTTTTACATGGGGCAGCAAGGAGAGAAAGTTTCCTTATGGTCGGTGGCGATGTTGTCGATGGTCATTTTCGCGGCGACTGTGCTGGGTTGGCGCTGGCTGCACATGACGGCGGATGGTCCCATCTTTCCGGCGGGGTTATCCAGTGCTGTTTTGCCTTCGCCGCGTCCGTTGCAGGCTTTCACGTTGCAGGATCATGACGAAAAGCCTTACACCTTTGAGCAATTGCGTGGCAAATGGACGTTCCTGTTTTTTGGCTATACGCATTGTCCAGATATTTGCCCGATGGCTTTGGGGGTGTTGGCCGATGCGTTTCGTCAGATGCAGGAGAAGGCGGCCAATAATCTGGGCAACAGTCAGGTGCTTTTTGTCTCGGTGGATCCCAAGCGGGATTCGGCGGCGCACATACGGCAGTATGTGCAGTTTTTTAATCGTGATTTTAAGGGTTTGACTGGTACGGACGAGCAGATCCGTGCGTTTGCCTTTCAGGTGGGTGCCACCTATTTTTCTGCGGCTGATTTTCGTGAACCGGCCAAGGCTGAAACTGCTGGTGCGGTGAACAAGGAGGCTGTTGCCAAGAGTGAGGCGGGCAAGGATGATGGTTTGATCAGCCATACCAGCGCCATCTTTTTGCTGGATCCTTTGGGACGGTTGACCGCCATGTTTCCCGACTACAACAATGCCGAAAAAATTGTCGAGGAGTATGGCAAGCTGCGTGAGTATGTTCGTTCCAGAAAACTGTATGGCGAGGCCGCCTATAATCAGTGAGGTGGGGATGGATTGTCCACATCCTGACCGTAGCGGGCGAACCAGAGGGTGCCGGCGATTCCGAACAGGGAGGCGGTCATGAAGGTGGTTGTGGCGCCCCACTGCCAGAGAAAGGCGCCCAGTAGGGCACCCAAAGTGACAAACAGGTCACGAACCAGATAGTAGAGGCCAAAGAAGGTGGCCTTGCGTCCGCTGGGGGCCAATTCCATGATTAAAGTTTTTCGGCTTGGTTCGCCAAACTCTTTCAGGCCACGGACGATGAAGGCCAGCACCAGGGGCCAGAAGGATTGGCATTGGCTGAGGATAACGGGAAAAGCGGTAAAGAAGAGGAAGGTGAGCAGGACAAAGCCTTTTTTGCCCCAGCGTTCGGAGAGCCATCCGACTGGGATATAGAGGGCCATGGCGGTGACCATTTCGATGCTGGTGAGGAGGGCGAACTGCAGGGCGGAGACGGGTTCTGCGACCATTTTCATGCACCAGATGACGACGAAGGCGTAAGGAATTTGTTCGCAGAAGCGGATGAGAATATCGGCCAGCAGGAGTTGGCGCAGGGCTTTTGGCATGAGGGGCCAGAGGCGGAGGGGATTTTTTTCCGGGTCGTGTTCTGGGGCGGGGCTGTCGGGTGCGATGAGGCGGATTTGCAGGTAGAGGGCTAGGGCAGCCAGGAGCAGGGCGACCAGGAAGGCGCTGCGCACTCCTTCCGTTTCGCCCAGCCAGGAGATGGCGAGGCCACCTGCCAGTGGTCCCAGGGCCATGGGGATACGTTTGACCATGGCGTGGACAGAGGCGCCCATGGTGCGTTTATCGAACGGGAGGGTTTGATTGATCAGGCTCATGGTGGCGGGCAGGGAGATGGCGGACCAGGAGAGAAAGAGGATGGCGCCGACAAAGACCGCCTGCCAGGTGGGAAAGAGAAAGACGATCGAGAATCCGGCCATGCTGAGCAGGTTGAAGAAGATCAGGGAGCGCTTGACGCCCCAACGGTCGGCCAGGTAGCCACCGGGCAGGGCGTAGAGGGCGCCAAGGAAATTTTCCATGGCGTTGAGCAGGCCGACGGCCAGGGTGGAGCCGCCGACGGCCAGCAGGTAGATGGGCAGAAAGCGATCGGCCATGCGTTCGCCCAGGCCGACCAGGACGACCATGGCCAGCATGCCGGCCATGCTGCGGCGCAGGCCGAGGAAGGTTGCGATTTCTTCTAAACTTCTCAACTTCTCAGCTCCTAAACTTCTGCGGGGTGCAGGGGCGATGATCGCCCCTGCACCCCGCAGAAATTTTTAAAGAAAACGCCGCACCGCCGCACATTACTCTCTTGCTGTGGCATGAGACATCCCCCCTTGCTGACTGGGGGAGGGCCAGAGCCAGGCGGCACCGCGCACACCGCTGGAGTCGCCGTGTTTGGCGGGCAGCAGGCGGGTGGTCACGCGATCGGAAAAAACATGCGCTTGCCAGAGAGTTGGTACGGTTTGGTACCAGCGGGCTATGTTGGCCAGACCGCCGCCCAGGACGATGGCGAAGGGGTCGAGCAGGTTAATGACGCTGGCCAGGGCGCGGGCCAAGCGGGATTCGTAGAGGCGCAGGGAGGTTTCGGCGTGGGCATCACCTGCGGCGGCGGCCTGGACGATTGCGTCGGGTTTTTTTTCTTCTCCGCACAGGTCAAGGTGATGGCGGCAGAGTCCTGGCCCGGAGAGAAAGGTTTCGATGCAGCCGGATTGACCGCAGTAGCAGGGGTGGCCGGGCAGTTCCTGGGGAGTTGGCCAGGGCAGGGGGTTGTGGCCCCATTCGCCGCAGATGGCGTTGACGCCTTGCAGCAGTGTTCCTTGCACGGCGATGCCACCACCGACGCCGGTACCGAGGATGACACCGAAGACGATGGGCAGTTGGGCGGCGGCGCCATCGGTGGCTTCGGAGAGGGTAAAGCAGTCGGCATCGTTGGCCAGACGAACTGGCCGGTCCAGGTGTTGTTGCAGGTCGGCGGTCAGATCCTTGCCGATCAGGCAGACTGAGTTGGCGTTCTTGACCCGACCGTTGTGCAGGGAGATGGCGCCAGGGATGCCGACACCCACCGGCAGACCGGGTTGTTTGACCGCAGGGTGGGTTTCCATGCGGGCAACCAGGGTGGCGATGGTTTGCAGTGTGGCGGCATAGTCACCCTGGGGGGTGGGGAGCCGTTCTCGGCGCAGGATCTCCCCCTGGGGATGGAGCAGGATGGCTTCAATTTTACTGCCGCCCAAGTCGATACCGATACGCATTGCGTGTTCTCCCGTGGCGGAAATGGGGGGAAGGTTGGGCCGTTGGTGCGGGGACAATCGAACCGATGACAGAACCTCCTGCGCGGAGTACACTGAGGGTCGGATCGGGGTATGGGCCAAATTATCCTGCGCGCGCTATCATAAAGGACAGTCATATACATTACCATGGATGCCAACAGAAGCCACTCACGGAGAGCGTCGCGCTCTGGCAACGACATGACTGTTTCGGTCCGTCATTCGGCGCGCCTGGAAAAAAAATTGTCGGCGGCGACGCGTATTTTGGAATTTCACACCTTGTTTCCGGCGCGGGAATTACAGCGTCATTTCACTCTTTTTTTGGGGCCGACCAACTCTGGAAAGACCTATCAGGCGTTACGCATACTGGCGGATGCACGTACTGGGAGTTATTTGGCGCCGTTGCGTTTGCTGGCGTTGGAGGTGGCGGATACGCTGAACTCCTGGGGTGTGCCTTGTCACATGGTGACCGGTGAGGAGCGCATCGAGGTGGATGGTGCGTTGCATAGTGCGCGCACCATCGAGATGATGTCCACCCATTTGCGCCAGGAGGTGGTGGTGATCGACGAGGCGCAGATGCTGGGGGATGCGGATCGGGGCTGGGCTTGGACGCAGGCGATTTTGGGGGCCAGGGCAGAGCGGGTGTGCATCATTGGTGCCCCGGAGGCGCGACCGGCTATTGAAAAGCTGTTGCGGTTGACGGAAGAGCCGTATGAGGTGGTCAATCTGGAGCGTTTGTCTCCTTTGCAGCCGTTGGCGGCACCGGTGATGAAATTTCGTGCTTTGGAGCCGGGCACGGCTTTGGTGGCTTTTTCGCGGGCGGCGGTGTTGGGCTTGAAGGAGAGTGTGGAGCAGCAGACCGGGGCGCGGGCGGCGGTTTTGTATGGGGCGTTGCCGCCAGAGGTGCGGCGGCAGCAGGCCGAGTTGTTTGCGTCGGGGCAGGCACCTTATTTGGTGGCGACGGATGCCATCGGCATGGGTTTGAACTTGCCCATTCGCACCCTGTTGTTTGCGGAGGATCAAAAATTTATTGATCGTCGCAAGCATCCGTTGACTCCGATGGAGGTACGGCAGATTGCTGGGCGGGCGGGTCGTTATGGCAAGAATGAGGTGGGTTTTGTTGGTACTTTTCGCATTGCTGACGACCATATCATGAGTGCCTTGCATACGGCGCCGCATGCCATTCATCGGGCCCATTTGGCGCCCACGTTTGACCATTTGATGGCCTTGGCCAATTTGCAGCGTCAGGATCGGAAGCCTTCGCTGGCGCGGATGATGTTGTTGTTTGCCCATGCGGTCAAGCCGGATCCGACGGTTTATGAGGTAGCCGCGTTGGAGGATCAGATTTTCTTGGCGCAGATTACCGATCGTTATCCGGCTTTGGCCATGGAGATTCGTTTTGCTTTGGCCAATGCGCCGGTTCCTTTGCGGGCTTTGAGTGCGGTTTTGGCGTTTGAGCGGATGGTGCGCACGGTGGCCCATCATCACCCGTTGGGTTTGGATGAGGTGGTGCCGTTGTTCAGCGAGGAGTTTCCGCCCTCGTTGGATCTGTTGGAGACGGCCATGCGGGTGGTGGATCTGTATTGTTGGTTGCATTATCGCTTTCCGGAGCAGTTTCCGGAGTTGGAACCGGCCCAGGAGAGGCGTCGTTCCATCAATCGCGAGATTAGTCGTTTGTTGCGTCAGAGTGCCAAGGCGCCGGTTGCGGCGCACCCGTCGTCACCACCACTGCGCCGACCTCCCGTGCGTCGTTCGTTTCGTTCCCGGCAGCGGCGCCATAACCCCGCTTAAGAAAAAACGAAGAAAAAACAATTGCGGGGTGCAGGGGCGATGATCGCCCCTGCACCCCGCAGAAATTGACAGGATTTCAGTGTCTGGTGTGTCGTGTGTCGTGTGTCAAGCATCACTCAAAACAGCGATACCGGGCAACTCCTTGCCCTCCAGTAACTCCATGAAGGCACCCCCACCTGTGGAGATAAAGGAGATACGCTCGGCCACACCAGCTTGCCGCAAGGCGGCATCCGTATCACCCCCACCCGCCACCGAAAGCGCCGAACAGTGCGCCACACAGTTCGCCAACGCCAACGTCCCCTGGGCAAAGGCCGGTTTTTCAAAAACCCCCATGGGACCGTTCCAAACGATGGTCTGCGCTTTTTGTAACGCATCCTGAAACAGTTGCACCGTCGCCGGCCCAATGTCCAAACCCATCCAACCCTCTGGAATGGCATCAATGGGCACGGTTCTGCTCTCCTGAGAGGTGATGGACTGGGCAATGACCGCATCCACAGGCAGCAGCAGAGCCACCCCCCGCTCCTTGGCCTTGGCCTCGGCGTCGCGCGCTACCGCCAGCATCTCCTCTTCCACCAGCGAAGAACCGACCGATAGACCACGGGCCTTGAAAAAGGTGAAAGCCATGGCTCCCCCGATGAGAATGTGATCCACCTGCGCCAACAGACGCTCAATGACGGCGATTTTGGTCGAGACCTTGGAACCACCCAAAATGGCAGCCACCGGGCGCTGCGGTTGCCGCACGGCGCGATTGAAATAGTTGATCTCGTCAGCCATCAAAAGACCAGCTACCGCCGGGGTGACCCGTTGGGCGATGCCAACATTGGAAGCATGGGCACGATGGGCGGCACCAAAGGCATCGTTGACCACCACATCGGCCAGACGGGCAAAGGCATCGGCCAACTGCGGACTGTTTTTGGTCTCCCCAGCATGAAAACGGACATTTTCCAGCATGAGGATCTGGCCGGGTTGCAGAGCCTCGACCATCTGTTCCACCGCGCTGCCGACACAATCGGGGGCCAAAGGTACCGGTTGCCCCAAAAGCTGAGCAAGCCGCTCCGCCACCGGGCGCAGGGAGTATTCCGGCATCACTTTTCCTTCCGGGCGCCCGAAATGCGAGGCCAGAATGACCCGCCCTCCCCTGTCCAGGGCACGGCGGATGGTCGGAATGGCCGCAGTGATCCGGGTCTCTTCACGAATGGTGTTGTTTTCAGTCATGGGGACATTAAAATCTACCCGGATAAAAACCCGCTTGCCTGCCAAGTCAACCTGGTCGATCGTTTGCTTATTCATGGATGTCTATCCCTCTATAATGGGTCGGAAAAGGTCGGGCAGCAGGGTCAGGAATGGATCGGAGGATCGGCCAGTTGCAGCACCGCCTGCGGGAATCCTGGCAGATTGGCCAGCACTCTGTCAATGCGTGGGTCACCGATCGGGCAACCGTTCAAAACATTGCGGGCGATAGCCTCACGGATGGGTTGCTCCGTTTTGGCATCCCAGGCGGTCAGATAGGCGTTGCGGCGCCCGGTACCGTTTTGCAGCAGCGTGCGCATGCGTGCCGCCATGCGAATATCGGTCACACCCCGATCATGCAGACTCTCCTCCAGACTTTCGAAGGTCAATTCCCATAGCGCCTGCGAAAGGGGGAGATGGTGGCCCAAACCATGCAGATGGCGCAGCACACGGCTGACCAATAAAATGAGCAGATCAAAACGCAAGTCAAAATTATCCGTCAACTGCAGATCATCCTGCTGGATAATCCGTAACACCCGATCAATGATGCCATCGTGGATGGCCATGGTCTGGCGGCGCAAAATCGCCTCTTCCGGTTCGGCCAGAGGGTTGTTGTGGTGGTCTTTGCCAGAGAATCTTTTAAACCATGACATGGAAACTTTGCTCTCGCTCTTGCAGGGGTTATCATGGAAGACGGTATCAGGATGGAAAAAGGGCAGACAGGGGCAGCCTCTCCCCGGTTTGTCTGCCGCAACCGTCCACCAACACAGATTATCACTCTATTGCACAGGGAACCACGATGGTCAAATGGCCCCGCACTCTTTTGTTGACGCTTTCAGCTTGCCTGCTGCTTATTTTGTCAGCCTGTCAGGCGACGATCCAGGAAAAAGGTACCATACTCAATCCGCAGGCCGTCGAGCGGATTCAACCGGGCCGCACCACCCGTGCCCAGGTCAAAGAGTTGCTGGGCGTTCCGACCATCGTCAATACGGTGCGCAAAGATCGTTGGATCTATATCCAGGATCGGCAGTATCGCAATATTCAACGCACCTTTGCCAGGGTTGTCAACCGGGTGGAGGTCACCTTTGATGCGCGGGGCGTGGTGCGTGACGTGCAGCATAATTTTAATGATCAGTTGCTGGATCCAGAGAAAATGCCAGAGGCGCAGAATACCCAATTGTGGTTTGCTTGGTTGTGGGATGGCGAGTACGCCCGTCCGGCGACCGGGGCAGGCAGCACCCTGTTGCCCGCCTCCGAGATTCCGACCCACAGCATAGCGGAACCCACCAAACTTAATCCATGGTGGAAATTTTGGTCCAAGGACAAGGAGTAGCTGCATCGTGGTTAAACAGGGCACTTTGGGATTGATTGGTGGCACCAGTGTGTTGGCTGCGGCCCCCTTGCGGCACGCCTTACGCCATGACGTGGAAACCCCTTACGGGACGGTGGCGCTGCTGGCGCAAAATGGCCTGTGGTTTTTGCAGCGTCATGGTCTGGATGGCTATACGCCACCCCACCGCATCAACCATCTGGCCCATCTGTTGGCCTTGCAGCAGGTTGGTGTGCAGCGCATTCTGGCCATCGGTTCGGTGGGCAGTCTGCGCCTGGATATTCCCCCCGGTACGCTGGTGTTGCCAGACGATTTTTATGCCCCTCAGGTCAATCCAACCTACTTTGCCGACCAGCGGGGCCATCGTCCGCCCGGTTTTCATCGCGCCTGGCGCTCGACCTTGCTGCAGGCGTGGCAAAAAAGCGGACTGCCGCTACCCCATGATGGCGGTACCTATTGGCAAACCACCGGCCCCCGCTTTGAGAGCCCCGCCGAAATTCGCATGATGGCAGCGCATGCCCATTTGGTGGGGATGACGGTGGCCGCCGAAACCATCCTGGCCGGTGAGTTGGAAATCCCCTATGCGGCGCTGTGCATGGTGGATAACTTTGCCAACGGTCTGCAGGAGACGGAACTCTCCTACGCGTCGTTCAAGGCCCAGGTGCATGCCAACGAAGAACGCCTACTGTTAATATTGCAGAGAGTGCTGGAGGAGTTGCAGGGATGATTGTGCAATTTGATCATGTGCAGTTGCCCGGTCACGGGTTGGTCTCGATTCAGGTGGCGGCAGGGCGGATTCAGGCCATCGCAACCACTCTGGCGGCCCCGGAGGGGGCAGAACGCCATGACGGGCAAGGCATGTTGCTGCTGCCCGGCTTGGTCAACGGCCATACCCATGCGGCAATGACCCTCTTTCGCGGTTTTGGCGACGACATGCCGTTGATGACCTGGTTGCAGACCCGTATCTGGCCTGCCGAAGCAAAATTGAGCGAAGAGGATGTCTATTGGGGTACCCGGTTGGCCTGCTTGGAGATGATTCGTTCGGGTACGCTCTGCTTTACCGATATGTACTGGCATTTTCCTGCCGTGGCCAGGGCAGTAGAAGACAGCGGTATGCGGGCCTTGCTGGGTGCGGTGATGATCGACGTGGCCGGGGAAGAACAGGCCCGCGCCTGCCAACGGCTGACCGAAGAACACTATGCGCAGGCCAAAGGCTTTTCGGATCGGATTCAGTTTACCCTGACCCCCCATGCCATCTACACGGTCAGCCGTGCCAGCCTGCAGTGGGTGCGCGATTTTGCCGAGCGACACGACCTGCGCATTCAGATCCACCTCTCGGAGACCGCTTTTGAGGTGGAGCAATGTTTGCAGCAGCACGGTCTGCGACCGGCCCACTACCTGGAGCAACTTGGACTATTGCATGAGCGGATCATTCTGGCCCACGGTGTTCATCTGGATGATGCCGAGTTGGATTGCATCGCCCAACATGGGGCAACCCTGGTGACCAACCCGGTCTCCAATATGAAACTGGCGGTGGGGGGTACCTTCCCCTACCGTCGGGCGGCCATGCGGGGCATCCCCATTGCCCTGGGGACCGATGGGGCGGCCTCCAACAACAGCCTGGATCTGTTCCAGGAGATGAAGGTCATGGCCCTGTTGCAAAAACATCACGAACAGGATCCAACCGTGTTGCCAGCAGAAGAGGCTTGGGCCATTGCCAGTGGCGCACGGGCACCGCTGCTGGGCATGAGCGGTCGTCTGGCCGTGGGCGAAGCCGCCGATTTTCTCCTGCTGCGCCAAAACACGGTGGAGGTGACCCCCTTGCATCAACTCCAGTCCAATCTGGTCTATGCGGCGACCGGCCATTGTGTGGATACAGCAGTGGTGGCCGGACGCATCATCATGCGGCACCGACAGGTTGCCGACGAACAGACCATTCTGCAGCAGGTGCAGAGTCGGGCGCAAACCCTCTGTCAGGTGGATGTGTCATCATGAGTGAGCCTTCGTTGTTTGCCAAGGAAGAAGAGTTGCTGGAGTTCGGCAACCGTATTCTGGCCGAGTTTGGTCAGGATACCCCTGCCGTTACCGAGGAGGAGTTGGGCCAGGATAGCACCTTGCGCCATCTGGAACAGCTCTATGGCGCCTTTACACAGGTATTCGATAATTATAAAAAATTGTTTCATCAAACCGCACGTTTGATTCGCCTAAGCGACCGCACGCAGTTGCGTCTGGATCGGGTCAACAAATCCCTGCGCGAAAGCCAGGAGCAGTTGGAAAAGCGCAATCAATTCATTCGCTCCATTTTTAACCGTTACATGTCGGATGAGGTGGTGGAAAGCCTGCTGGAGACGCCGGACGGTCTGCAGATGGGCGGAGATAAACGGCTGGTGACGGTGTTGATGAGCGACCTGCGCGGGTTTACGGCCATCAGCGAAACCTTGCCGCCAGAGACGGTGGTTACCATCATCAACCAGTATCTGGAGCGCATGACCGAGATTGTTTTTAAATACAAGGGAACGGTCAGTAATTTTTTGGGGGATGGCATCCTGATCCTGTTTGGAGCCCCGATCCTGCGCGAAGATGATGCACAGCGGGCGGTTGCCTGTGCCCTGGAGATGCAGATGGCCATGCCGGAGCTCAATATTCGCAATCAGGAGCAGGGCTTTCCGGACTTGCAGATGGGGATTGGCATTCATACCGGGACGGTTGTGGCGGGCAATATCGGTTCGGTGAAGCGCAGCCAGTATACGGTGATGGGGCGCGCGGTCAACCTGACGGCCCGTATCGAGTCCTATGCGGTGGGCGGGCAGGTCTTGATCTCCGAGCAGACACGGCAGGCTTGTGCCACCGATTTGCGTATTGATCACACCCTGGAGGTGATGCCCAAGGGGATTGATCAACCGATTCCGCTCTATCAAATTGGTGGTATCGCCGGGGCCTACCCGGTCTACCTGGGGGAGTGTCGGGCGACGGAATATTGTAAACTGGGTGCCAACATTCCGGTCCAGTTGGCCCTGATGACCGGGAAACAGATCGATGCCCTGTCGTACAGTGCCTATATTTGCGCCGTGTCGCCCCAAGGGGCGCAACTGTTGACCGAGGCGCCCTTGACCGCTTTTTGCAATATCAAACTGGTTTTGTTGGGCCGCTATGAGGTCATTCCGGGGTTGTTGGCGAAGGTGACTGCCGGGGATGTGGAGGGGAATGCACCGGTGGAGATTGTTTTCACCTTTGTGCCACCCAAGGCAGCGGCGCTGTTTCTGGCCATTCGGGAAGGGCGTTGCAATGGCTCGGCCTGGGTGGCGGAGGGGGAAGATGCGGTGCTGTTGAGTGCCGAACCGGAGCAACCAACGTCCACACCCCAGCCACGCGGACAGGAGGAACGTAAAACCGTGCGACGCAGTGGTGAAAAATGTGTCGGCGTGGCCTTGTGTATGGCCGATGGTGTGGAGTGGCAGGCGGAGGTGGGTGACTTCAGTTTGGATGGCCTGTTTTTGCGCACCGTTTGTCCGCCAGAGTTGCATGTGGGCGACAAAGGACGCTTTACCTTGCCTTGGCATGGCCGAACCGGTGCGTTTCAGTTTGAAATCATGCATATTTTCCAGCACGGCATCGGCATACGGGTCGTTGCCGATCAGGATAAATATGCCCTATCCTTGTTGGATGGTGCGTTTGGCGACTTTTTTGTCTCCCACACGGAATCACCCGAGGCGGGGGATCCGGTTTGAGGAGGTGCTGTTGACGGCCATTGCGTTGCAGGTGATTCGGAGCCACAACCCAGCCTATCCTTTCCTGGTGGTCTATGTGCGGGCAGGCGTACCGCTGGCCTGTCATGCCCCCCCGGCCTTTGCTTGGTTGACCGTGCATCGCCTAGTTGACGGTTTGCGTCGCCTGTTCAAACCGGATCCAGAGCGCACCTTGAGGAGTACAGACCGACGGCCAGACCATTCCTGGTTGTTGCACAGCATTGGTGTGGAGTTTCAGGCCTGTTGGTTGGCCCCTTTCTGGTTTATGATTCAACCGCTGTTGCAGGATGGCCGGTCTATCCGTTTGTCCATCGTGGCCCGGAGTTTGGTGGTGTTGCTGTTGCCCTGGGAACTGCTTTGCTGGCCGGACGGTCGGTTGGCGGCGCTGCAACCGGGGTTTTGTCTGCGCCGCGTGCCGTGGTTGCGGACGGTGGCGACGGAGGCGGCGCTGCCGGTTGCGGCGGGGGTGGAAAAAGTGTTACTGGCCGTGGCTCAAGCCAGTGCCGTGCCGGACTGGAGCGGTGCGGACGGGTTGGTACAGTTGCAGGCGCTCCTGCCGGGCGCTGCCACACTGCAGAGCCACTGCTTGGCGCAAACCACCCGGCAGGGTTTGCAGGAGGCGTTGCACCATTTTGCCCCCCAGGTGCTCTGCTTGAGCGGAGCCTGTTTGTTGCGTGGGGAGCAGGGCTTCTTTGTGTTTGCCGATGCGGATGGCAGCGCCGAGGTGCGTTCGGCGCGGGAGTTGGTACAGGAGTTGGGGGGCGCAGTGCCGTTGCTGCTGCTGTTGGGGCGGGAAGAGGGGCATGCGCCGGCGCTGGCCGCCATGGCCGCCTTGGCCTGTGGTTTGGTCAGCGGCGGGGTGCCCGCAGTGGTCGTGCTGCCGGGCCGGGTGGATGATCCGGGCATGACAGTGTTTTTAAAGCAGTTCTTGCACAGTCTGGTCGAGGGGGCCAGTGTGGAGCACGCTCTGTGGTGCGGACGTACAGCCGCTTGGACGCGCGACGAGGCGGCGCTCTGTCCGACCTGGGTATTACCGGTGCTGTTTGCAGGCACCACCCACTCAACCTCTCGATACGGCGAACAGCATGCCAGCTTCCCCATCCCCAAATCCGACGCCCACGATCCAGGGTCTTGCGACCGGTTGGATTTTACCGCAACTTGCCCAGAATAGTCTGTTTCGTCGCTTAAGCGAGCAGTTGCAGCAGGGCAGTTGCCGTACTCTGTTGCTGAGTGGACCGCCGGGTAGTGGCAAAAGTCAATGGTTGCTGACCCTGGCGGTGCAGTTGGCGGAACAGGGTTGGCCGGTGCTGGCGTTGGCAGCCACACCGTTGCAACCGTTGAGCAGTGGTCGCTTGTTGACGGCGTGTGCCGCCTTTTTGGCCCAACAGGGTTTGACGGCGGAGGCAGCGCAACTGTGCAATCCGGCTCAGGGGTTGGAAGAGCGTTTGGCGTTGCTGTTGGCGGTTTTGAACGACAAGCTGGCCTGTGTGTTGGTGCTGGATGGTCTGGAGAGCGTACTGGATGGGGAGAATGGCCAGTTTCTGGAGCCTGCCCTGGCCTTTTTCTGGAACGGTTTTCAGAAACAGTCTGCTGCGGTTGCGCGATTGTTGCTCTCCAGCCGATTGTTGCCCATGGGCGATGGGCAGGCGGTCTCCTCTGCGGGGCTGCGGCACGAACGGTTGGGGCCGGGCATGGCGGAGCGTTCGCCTGCCTTCCAGGCTGTGCTGGATCAACTGGATGGCGAGAGTCGGCAGGCGTTGTGCAGCATGATGATTTTTCACTATCCCATGCCTGTCGAGGCGTATCAGGCGCTGACCCGTTGGTCGAGGCAGCGCCAGGAGGCTTTTTTGCGCCAGTTGCAGGCGTTGGGGTTGGCCCAGGTCGCCCGTGTCGATCAGGATGTGTTGCTCTGGTCGTTGCATCCGCTGTTGCGGCAGTTGCTGCAGTCGGAGGCGGAGGGTGCGCCGAAAAAACTGGGCAAGGCTTTGACGCGGGCCGCACGCTATCTGCAGACGCAGGCCCAACAGGCGGCTGTCGGACAGGCTGCACTGGCGCGCTGGCCGTTGCTGCTGGAGGGGGTGGCCCATCTGTTGCGGGCGGTGCCGCTGCGGCGGCGCAATCTCTTTACCGAAATTTTGGCCACGGCCGAGCCGTTGTGTGAATATTGGCAGCAGGCGGGGTTCTATTGGGAGTTGGAGCACCTGAGCCGCGCCCTGCTGACGGTGCGCAGCCATCCCAGAGTGCTCTACCGTCTGGCCATGGCGCTGTTGCGCCGTCAGGCGCGGCAGGAGGCGGAAGCACTGCTGCAACAGGTGGTCGGACAGAGTGAGACTGCGTATGCCAAGGAACGGGCCTTGGCCCTGTTCGAGTTGGCCGGGCTTGCCTTGCAGGCAGACCCGGAGGTGGCCAAAAGCTGCCTGTTGCAGGCTTTGGCGCTCAATCAGGCGGTGGGGGACCGTTCCGGGCAGGCTGTGTGCCATGCCCATTTGGGTTTTTGGGGTTTGCGTCAGGCCGACATGACGATTGCGCAGACCCATTTGCAGGCCGCACTGCAGTTGTGTCGGGCTTTGAATGATGCCGAAGGGATTGCCAATCTGCTGACCTGGAGCGGGGAGCTGCACTGGCGCGTTGGTAATGTGGTGGCGGCCAGGGACCATTTTCAGGAAGCACTGCAACGGTTGTCTGCCGACAGCCAGATGGAGGTGGAGGCACAGTTGCGGCAACGTCTGGCCATCATGGATCTGGCAGAGGAGCAGTATGAACAGGCGCTGGACGGCTTTTTGACGGCCTTGCAGCTGCATCGGACCGGGGACAACCGTCGCGGCGAGGCGATCATTTTTTTCCAATTGGGCCGTTTGGCCAAAGCCAGGGGGAATGATTTGGCCAGCCTGCAATTTTTGGGTTTGAGTCAAAAACTGGGCGAAACCCTGGGGGATCCCGATGCCGGACAGTTGTTGGTGCTGTTTCGTGAACTGGCGGTAACGGTGTTACGGATGAACCGTTTGGCATCCCAACTGCTGCTGGATGGGGTGTGGATCTCCTATTGTCAGGATCGGGGTGCAACCTTGATCCGCCAGACCTTTGCCGAGAACGATCCCTGATGCGGCACTTTTTTTGCGTTTGACAAAAATATTCAGCAAACGGTATGAGATGTGTGTATAATGCATGTGTAAACGAATAATTAAGGAGAGAAAATAATGAAAGCAGGGAAGGTTCTGGTTGCCCAAGGGGGTGGTCCGACGGCTGTGATCAATCAATCCATGGTGGGCGCCGTGCTGGAAGCAAGAAAATTTTCCCTTGTGGAACGGGTTTACGGGGCGTTGCATGGCGTGCAAGGGATTGTCAATGAGGACTTTCTCGACCTGACCCAGGAGACAACCCACAACCTGGAGCGGGTGGCTGCGACGCCGGGATCGGCCCTGGGCTCAACCCGTGACAAGCCGGATGATGCCTACTGTGCCGAGATCTTGAAGGTATTGATGGCCCATAATATTCGCTGTTTTTTTTATATTGGTGGCAACGACAGCTCCGATACCCTGCGGATTGTGCAGGAGTTTGCCCAACGGCAACAGTACGAATTGATCACCATCCACATTCCCAAGACCATCGACAATGATTTGATGGTCAACGACCATACGCCGGGGTTTCCTTCAGCGGCCCGCTTTGTCACCAGCGCCTTTGCTGGCCTGAATCTGGATAACCGGGCCTTACCTGGGGTGTATGTGGGGGTGGTGATGGGGCGGCATGCCGGATTTTTAACGGCGGCGTCGGCCCTGGGGCGCAAATGCCGCGATGATGGTCCCCATTTGATCTATATGCCGGAGCGGAATTTTGTCATTGATACCTTTCTGGGGGATGTCAAACGGGTCTATGACCGCCATGGACGGTGTGTGATTGCCGTCTCGGAGGGGATTCATGACGCCAGCGGCGTGCCGATCTTGACGAGCCTTGCGCGTCAGGTGGAACGGGATGCGCACGGCAATGTGCAACTGTCCGGTACGGGGGCGCTGGCGGATCTGCTGACCGATACCATCAAACAGCGTTTGGGTATCAAACGGGTGCGTGGCGATACCTTTGGCTATGTACAACGTTCCTTTTTGGGGGTGGTTTCGGATGTGGACCAGCGCGAAGCGCGCGAGGTGGGCGAAAAAGCGTGCCAATACGCCCTGTGGCACGGTGCCAGTGGTTCGGTCACCATTCAGCGGGTGGGCGATTATTCTGTGGAATACCGCCTGGATCCGTTGGTCGCGGTGGCGGGGAAAACGCGGGTGATGCCCGATGCGTTTATCAGCAGCTCCGGGACGGATGTGACCGATGCTTTTCGGCTCTATCTGCAGCCGTTGCTGGGGTCGGGCCTGCCGGAAACCTTCCGGTTGCGGGCCCCTATCGTTGCCAAGGTGATGCGAAAATAGTCATCAAGATAGTCATGAGGTGCAATGATCAAGACGAGAATAGAGGAGAGCACAGGCAAGGAGGCCGCAGGCGAACAGAGACGCAAACAGTATGCGATCAATGACCCGCAGTTATTGGAAGAGATGGTGCTCTGCAAATCGGTTTTTCACCCGGAAAGCGGGGTGGTGCTGCTGACCCATGGCAGTCTGCTGACCGAGCGCCTGCTCAGTCAATTGCAGAAAATGGGGGTCAACGCAATTGAGGCAGAACCCTTCGCCGAACAGAGCATCCTGGAGGCTGTGGAGCAGGCCAAGGTGTATCTGCACTCCATCGAGCAGATCATCGCCGTCAAGGGGCAGTCGGTGAACAATGCATCTCTGCTGATGCAGGAGATGAAGGAGTTTCGCGAGCTGCGCACCTTGATGCGGTTGCAGATGCAGAAGGTGTTGCACCATTTCAACCCACGGGCCATCGAAGGGTTGGTGCAGTTGAACAACCACCATCCCAATAGTGCCCATCACAGCATCATTACCGGTTTCAATGCCATGGCCATTGCCCGCGAACTGGGTTGGCAGGAGGAGGAGGTGTTGGAGGTGGCTATGGCGGCGATGGTGCACGACGTGGGCAAAAGCACGGTGCCGCTGAATACCTTGGATTGGCCTGGTCGCCTGAGCGATCTGCAGTGGAAGGATATGCATCTGCATACCCTGTTTGGCGGCAAGATTTTGCACGAAGGCGATTTGAATATCTCCTCAATGGTTGCCTTGAACCACCATGAGTGGTATGCCGCCGTCAAGGGGAAGGGGTATGGCAGTTTGACCCTGTTCCGAGAGTTGGCCAGAGAAGAGTTGGATCTGGATGTGGATCAATTTTTAAGCCAAGCTCTGCCGCGCAGTTTGGAAATGATCCAGATCAGCACCATTGCCGATATGGTGGCAGCCCTGGAAGAGATTCGCTCCTACAAGGGGGCGTTGCCCCCCTTCAAGGTGCTGGTGATCATGAACGAGGATGCCCGCATGGGCCATTTCAACCCCGCCTTGTATCGGGCTTGGCATGCAACCTATCTGCACAAAAATCGACAACTGTTACCCAAAGGGATGCGCTTTGCCCTGCCGCGCGAAAAAGAGGAGCGGATTGAACAAGGGGGGAAAAGTTATATTGTCTTGCAGGCGTTAGTGCGTCGTTTGACCTATGAGGAGCTCAAGCGTTTGGGACTATTGACACGTTTGGGCAACCACTATTTTGATCTGGAGGCCATTCGCCAGAGCGATGGCATTGCCATTGATCGCATGATCCGCCGAGGTATGACGGTGGATGAAGAGAAGCTTCGTGCCCTGGAGATTGATCCGGTCAAACCGATCAAGGTGGTATTGCCGGCCATGGAAAAACGGTTGGACCGTGCCGACCTGGTGGAGTTGGGTTTCTCGGAGAAAAAGCTGACCGCGCCCAAGGTGGTCAAAGCTCTGGAACGGGCCAAGAACGGTCTATCCCTGGCAGAGTTGAGCCGTGTTGGTTTGACGGTGGAGAAGGAGCTGTTGCTGCCCCTGGGGGAGCGCATCAACCGCAAGATTTTCTATGACATGGTGGTGGTCGAGGAGTTGGATCACAGCCGGGCGCGTTTTGCCGTGGTGCGGGAGGGGGATCGTCTGGAGGTTTTGGAGCAGGCAGACGCCTACAACGATCTGGATCCGTTGCAGGACTATTTGTTGAACAAGATTGGTCCGATTGAGGTGGATTTCAGCGATTTGACGGTGGAAATTCCCAATCTGGACCATGTGGTTCCTGCGCCCTATTGGGGGATAGAGTCTCCAGATACGGGTGCTGCCGGGTGATTCTGCCGGGTGAGGAGGCGTTGCAACAGGTACTGGATGCCTATCGGAGAGGAGAGTATGCCTCTGCGGTCCAGATGGCAGAACGCGTCTTGCTGCGGCAGCCCGATCGGGTTGATTTTTTGGTGCTGTTGGGCGGATGTTATCGCAAACTGGGGCGTGTGGAATTGGCCATTCGCCATTATGGGAGGGCGCTCTGCCTGGAACCGGGGCAGGCTGTTATTTATAATAACCTTGGTAATGCATGGCGAGATCTGGAACACTTTGCAGCCGCCATCGCGCACTATAAAATGGCCATCGAATTGGATGGTGCCTTCCATGTGGCGATGAACAATCTGGCGGAGACCCTGCGCGAACAGAACCAGTTGGAGGAGGCAGAATATTACGGGCATCAGGCGTTGGCCTTGTGCCCCGACTTTGCCACGGCGCACTGGGATATGGCGATGGTCTATCTGGGCAAAGGGGATTATGTACGGGGCTTTCAGGCGTATGAATGGCGGTTGCGCTATCGCGACGATCTGGTCAGCAAAAGGGATAAGCCCTATTGGCAGGGCGAGGATCTGCAAGGCCGCACCCTGTTGTTGGTGACCGAGCAGGGTTTTGGGGATACCATTCAGTTTATTCGTTTTTTGCCCCTGCTGTTGGCCAAAGGGATCCGCGTCATTTTGGAGGTGCAGGCTCCGTTAAAGCCGCTGTTTTTGGCCAACAATTGGCCGGTGACGGTGCGGGTGCGCGGGGAGGAGATACCGCCGTTTGATGTGTGGTGTTCGCTGTTGAGCCTGGGGCTGTTGTTGCAGATCAATGAACAGAAAATTCGCATGCAGCACGCCTACCTGAGGGCGGATGCCGAACGGGTGCAGCGCTGGCGGTGCCGCTTGCCGCCAACGGACAAACCCCGTGTCGGGGTGGTCTGGGCGGGTAGTCCCACTTTCAAACGTGACCGTTGGCGTTCACCCCGTTTGGCCAGCATGCTGCCCATTCTTCGGGTGCCTGGTATCCAGTTTATCGGGTTGCAGGTGGGGGATGGGCGGCGGGATTTGCAGGCGGTATCCCCAGAGGGCGATTTTTATGACCTGGGGGGGGAGGTGCAGGATTTTGCCGATACGGCAGCGCTGCTGCAGCAACTGGATCTGCTGATCTGTTCCGATACGGCCCCCGCCCATTTGGCGGGGGCCTTGGATATTCCTTGTTGGGTGCTTTTGCCCTGGGCTGCCGATTGGCGCTGGATGATGGGAACGCGGCAGACCATCTGGTACAACAGCCTGACCCTCTATCGCCAACACCGCTTTGGTGATTGGTGCGAGGCAGTATCCGAACTGGCCCAGGCGCTGCACCTCTGGCAACAACAGTGGCAAAAATCGGCATGATCCCTGGAACGTCAGGCCGAGGATCCTGGCCTATTGCTTGTAGATGCGCAGGATTGGGTTTTTGATCTCAACCTTGTCCAACAAAAACTGCAGGTTTTTTTCGGCCTCGTTCTGTTGCAGAAAGGGGCCGATACAAACCCGCAGGACCGGCTTGCTTTTTACCGTCATCGCCTGCAAAAAGGCGGGTACACCCAGGGCCTGGATGTTGCTGACCATGGCCTCCGCTTTCTCTTTGATTTCAAAAAGTCCCACATAGGCGATATAGCGCTTGGCGTGCAGTTGCACCGCCTGGGCGATGGCTTGGTTGCCGGGATACTCCTTTTGTGCCTGTTGCAGTTTGAGCAAAACCGCTTCGCTTTCCGGTGGTGCTGCGCTACGTGGTGGGCGGGGCAGACGCAAGTAGCGCATGGCTTCATTCAGGAGTGCGCCCTGCGGCTTATCCTCAGGCGATTTTGCTGTCGCTACGCCGGAAGTTTCCATGGCCGGTTTCTCTGTTACCGGTTTTTCTGTGGGTGATTTTTCCGTAACCGGTTTTTCTGTAACAGTGGGCGCAACACTGGGCGCGCTTGGGATGGTTGCGGGTGTGTTGTGCTCGGCATCCAGGTTTGCTGCAGGTTCTGGGTTGCTGGCAGGTGTTTCGTTGGCGTTTGCTGCAGGAGTTGCCGCGCCCTCCCGTTGCAGGGCAGGGTCATGCGTTGCGGCAAGCGGTTGCGGTACGGGCAGTGGGGTTTCCACCGGCAAGGCAGGCTCTTTGCTCCATTTGCGGGGGGCGGCCTGAGGGGTGGGTGTTGGGATGGGCAGTTCCGTGCGCTGCTCGGCAAGCGCTTTTTCGGTGACGGCTTTTTCACTGTTCGGTTTGTCGGCCACGGCTTTAAGAGGGCTGCCATTCTGTGGTTTTTCGGGGACAAGCCTGTTTTCGCTGGCTGGGATAGAGCCCAGGGGTTTGGTTTCGGCCTCCTTGCGGCTGTTTTCCCACTCTTTGCGTTGTGCTTCCAGTGCTGTTTTGGCGTTTTCTACCTCTTTCCAGGCAAGGTCGAGTTTCTCTCTTTCCCGCTCCAGGTTTTGTTTGTTTTTGCCAAGTTGCTCTTTTTCGCGTTTGATTTTTTGCCACTCTTCCTCAATGCGGGCGGCAACGCTTTCGTCGTTTTCTTCCCCCTTGGCTGGGGTTGTCATGGGCAACAGGACCACCTTGCCAATCCAATCTTGATCGGTTACATCGACAAAACCGCGTTCGGTGACAAAATTGGGCGCGGAGACGGCAATGTGATAGCGACCCGGTTTCAGGGGCATTTCTGGTTGGTATGGGGTTTTGAGGTTTAAAATTTCCACCTTGGCATTGGCGGGATCGACCAGCAGGGTGAAACGGCGTGGGGTGGCATCCGTCACTGCTTTGCCGGTTTCTGCCGCCTGTGCAGCAGGGAGAGCTGCGCTGAGCACGGCGGACAAAAAGAGGATCCACAAGAAAAGGTTACGGCGAGTGGTCGACACGGCACAACTCCCATGGGCAGACATTGTGAGGCAGGCAGCACAAAATTACTGAAGGATAGCTAATTCTGGCACGGCTTGCCATGTCTGTCAAAAGGAGAATTCCATTTGCGTGGCGGGGGGCAC
The DNA here is from genome assembly GCA_002753095.1 of Magnetococcales bacterium. GTDB lineage: Bacteria > Pseudomonadota > Magnetococcia > Magnetococcales > Magnetaquicoccaceae > Magnetaquicoccus. Next base: position 20,841 of record PDZU01000009.1, on the reverse strand, counting down.
GGTTCAGGGTGGGGTGAACGGGGACGGAAATAAAAAACCGGGAAGAGAGGCTCTTCCCGGTTTGGTATTGCGTGTGGGTACGATGGAGATTACAGGTTATAGCCCCGTTCGTCATGCAGGGAGAGGTCGAGACCAACGGTTTCCTGTTCCAGATCAACGCGCAGGCTGGTGAACAGGCCGACCACTTTCAGCAGGATGAAGGTGACGATGGCGCAGTAGACGACGGTGGCACCGACACCGATCAACTGAGCGGACATCTGGTCGGCGAGGGTTTCCACGCCCTTGGCGAAGCCGGCTCCACCGAGGGAGGTGGCCGAGAAGGGGGCGGTCAGGATGGCACCGATGATACCGCCCACGCCATGCACGCCGAAGGCATCCAGGGAGTCGTCATAGCCCATTTTACGTTTCAGGGTGGTTGCACCCCAGAAGCAGCCGATACCGGAGATCAAACCGATGCCCAGGGCACCGATGGGGCCCACCGTACCGGAGGCGGGGGTGATGGCGACCAGACCGGCCACGGCACCGGTAACGATACCCAATGCGCTGGCTTTGCCATGGGTTGTCCATTCAACGATCATCCAGGTCAGTGCGGCGGTAGCGGTAGCGATCTGGGTCACGGCCATGGCCATACCGGCCACGCCATCGGCAGCGACTGCGCTACCGGCATTGAAGCCGAACCAACCCACCCACAGCATACCGGCGCCCATGACGGTGAAGGGCAGGTTGTGGGGGGGCATGTGGGTGGTGGGATAGCCTTTCCGTTTGCCGAGGACCAGGGCACAGACCAGACCGGCAATACCGGCATTGATGTGAACCACCGTGCCACCGGCAAAGTCCAGCACGCCCAAGCCGCTCAACCAACCGCCACCCCAGACCCAATGGCAGACCGGGACATAGACCAAGGTGAACCACAAAGCCATGAAAAAGAGCATGGCAGAAAATTTCATCCGCTCGGCGAAGGCACCGATGATCAGGGCCGGGGTGATGATGGCAAAGGTCATCTGGAAGACCAGGAAGACCGTTTCCGGGATGGTATTGTTGAGGCTGCTGACATCAACACCCATCAAAAAGAGCTTTTGAGCCCCGCCGATAAAGGCATTTAGGCCACCGCCGTCACCGAAGGCGTAGCTGTAGCCGTAGATGGTCCACAGCACGGTGATCAGGGCGGTAATGGCAAAACACTGCATCAGGATGGAGAGGACGTTTTTGGCCCGGGCCATGCCGCCATAAAAAAGGGAGAGGCCAGGGATGGTCATGAACAGCACCAGAGCGGTGGAGGTCAACATCCAGGCGGTGTTGCCGTTGTTGAGAACAGGCGGTGGCGCTTCGTCGGCGGCCAAGGCAATGCTGGGTATGAGAAGAGCAGCGGCCAATCCGGCGATGCGTTTCCAATGGTTCGATGTCAGTTTCATCGATGATCTCCTAAAAAATAGTGTTCCGAGTGTGTGTCAACTTACAGAGCGGTTGGCCCGGTCTCGCCGGTACGGATGCGGACCGCTTGTTCCACATCCAGAACAAAGATTTTTCCATCGCCGATGCGACCCGTTCCGGCGGAGACCCGAATGGCATCGATCACGCTGGCAACACGATCGGAGTCCACCGCAATTTCCACTTTCAATTTGGGCAGAAAATCGACCTGATACTCTGCGCCCCGATAGAGTTCGGTATGACCTTTTTGTCGCCCGAAGCCACGCACCTCCGAGACGGTCAGTCCGGTGATGCCCAGGTCCATCAGGGCCTCTCGGACATCATCCAGTTTGAAGGGTTTAATGATGGCGATAATCCATTTCATTCCTGTCTCTCCTCGGTTGGTAACTTTGATCTGCAAAAATTGTTGGCGATAATTTTTTTTGGTGAGTGATCGCCGGTGAGCGTCTGTCGCCTGGAATATCGCAGCATCCATACCAATTAATTAATCTATTGATTTTATTGTTATCTCCGTGGATGGGTGTGCTGCTCATGCAGAAACATCCGGCATACGTGATTAATTTTTGTGCAGATTGCACCGTCTGATGCAGTCGATGGTTAAGATTTAGTCTGCGGTCATTTGCAGGGGGCAATAAATTTCTTTTTCAAAACGGGGCGAAATCGGTTAAATTGGGCTGCAGGGCAGAGGGGGGTGGTTTGGCCGTTCTTTCCCTGCCCGTTGTCATGTCCGCCATTATTTAAACAACGAAAGCGAATTTGTCGTATGATGCACGGTAATCGTACAGCAACCTGTTGGAATTGCGGTGAAATACTAGCGCTTGATCATTTCGGGCGCCACGACAATTGTCCCAAGTGTCACCTGGATACGCGGGTTTGCAAAAACTGTTTTCTGTTTGATCCTTTGTGTTACAACTCTTGTAAAGAGATTCAAGCGGAACGGGTCGTGGAGAAGGAAGAGGCCAATTTTTGTGACTTTTTTAAGGCGGTGGCGCCTGCTTCCCAGATTCGGTCTCGCAAACCCACTGCGGATGCCAGTCGTCAAGCGGCTGAGGCATTGTTCAAGTCCAAATAGCCTGCGGCATGTTTTTTTTTTGGCGATTGGGTTGGCTTCGCCTGCCGGTCGGTTTCGGAGATTGGCGTACTGCGCAAGCGGTTATCTGCTGCGGCAGGGGAGTCGTGCCTGCTCATATCGCGAGAGGGGTAAATGGATGTGACATCCCGTAGCCAATTTGTGCGCTTTTGGGTGGCTGTTCTGCTGCCCACGTTATTGATTGTTCCTGCATTGATTGTGGCGCTGGACCATTTCGGCGACGATAGGGCTTTATTGCGCCGTGAGTTGCACGGTATCGACATGGTGCGCCGTCTCAATGAGGTGGTTGATCTGTTGCAGCAAATTCGTGGTTTGAACCAAATGTGGTTATGGCGGGGTGACGAGGCGTTTCCGGAGCAACTGTGGGGTTTGAGGCAGGGCCTGCAGGAGCGTTTGAGCCGACTGCGCCAGGATCCTATTGTGGATACTTTCCGAGTAACGGCAGAGATTGCCCATTTCCAGGAGTGGACGGATCAACTCATCCATGCCCCGGGTGAGGGGCAGGTAGCGCACATTGTTTTTGAGAAGCAGAGTTATTTGATTCAGCGGGTGGTGGACGTGCGGCGCACGATCATGATTCGTTCTCATTTGGCGTTGGAGGCGGATCTCAAGACAGCGTTGCTGACGGGTTTGGTTGGGGCAGAGTTGCCGGATCTGGAAGAGGCGATTGGGCGGGCCAGGGGTATTGGCAGTGGTTTATTGAGTCGTGCTCTGGTGACGGTACCGCAGCAGGCGGAGTTTGATAACCGTTTGAGTGGCGTGCGCAGCCATTGGGAGCGGGTGCGGCGCCATCAACAGATGGTTTGGGAACATTTGCCGGAGTTGCAGGAGGTTTTGGCTTGTTTTCAGGGTTGGGTTTATCCGCAGGTACAATCTTTTCTGGATACAAGCAGCACGTTGTTGCATGACCGTTACAAGAGGGTGCAGGCGGAGGGTTATTTTGCCATAGCCAGTGAGACCTTGCGCCATTCCAGAGCGTGTGCTGACCGTTTGCGTGCTGCCTTGGTTGAGGGGTTGCAGGTGCGGGAGGGGCAGGTGCAGCAGCGGCAGCTCTTTTTTTGCCTGGGAGCGGGCATCATTTGGCTATTGGCTACTTTTTTCATTGTTGCGACTTTTCGGGCCAACAAGAGGGCATTTGAGCAGGTTCAGGCCAGTGAGCGGAAAAATCAGGCCATTTTGCAGGCGGCGGTTGATGGTATTGTGACCATTGATTCGCGTGGGATCATTCGTGCGGCCAATGCGGCGGTAGAAAATTTATTTGGTTATCCGGTGCAGGAGTTGTTGGGGCGCAATGTTTCGATCCTGGTTCCAGAGCCCCATCGCACGGCGCATGATCGTTATATTCAGGACTATCTCAAGAGTGGCATTCGCCACATTATTGGTTACACGCGGGAGGTAGTGGGTGTGTGCCGTGATGGGGGAGAGTTCCCCATGGAGTTGGCGGTAGGGGAGTTCAAGGCGGGTGGGGAGAGTTATTTTACTGGAATTATCCATGACATCACGGAGCGCAAGCGGGCCAAGGAGGCGTTACAGGATGCTTATAACGAGTTGGAGCGGCGGGTTATAGAGCGGACTCAGGAGTTACAGAGGGCCAATCTGCAGTTGATCGCCAGTTTGGAGGCGCAAAAAAAGGCGGAGCGTGGTTTGCGTTTGGCGGCCAAGGTTTTTGAGCATGCCAGTGAGGCGATTGTCATCACGGCGGTGGATGGTGTCATTGTGGACATCAATCAGGCTTATACGGAGATTACTGGTTTTGATCGTGAGGATGTGATTGGGGCCAATCCACGGATTGGCAAGTCTGGGCGGCATACGCCGGAGTTTTATCGTCAGATGTGGGAGGCGATCACGTTGCAGGGGCAATGGTCTGGGGAGGTATGGGACCGGCGCAAGAATGGTGAGGTTTTTCCCAAGTGGTTGAGCATCAATGCTGTCAAGGATGATGAGGGTGTCACGACGCATTTTGTTGGGATTTTTTCTGACATCAGCCATGTCAAGACCACGGAAGAGCGTTTGGAGCAGTTGGCGTTTTATGATCCGTTGACGCGCCTACCCAATCGCATGTTGTTCAAGGATCGGGTCAGGAAGGCGATTGAGTGGACTGAGCGGCATGGCAAGTGTGGGGCGGTATTTTTTATTGATTTGGACCGTTTCAAGTATGTCAACGACACGTTGGGCCATGCGGCGGGGGATAAGTTGCTGATTGAGGTAGCGCGGCGATTGTTGGCTTGTGTACGCGGTTCGGACACGGTTGCCCGTTTGGGGGGGGATGAGTTCACGGTCATTTTAACCGATCTGGAGCGGGGGGATCAGGCGGCATCTATTGCTGACAAGATTATTGCGGTGGTTTCGCAACCGGTGGAGTTGGATGGCAACCAGGCCAACATTGGGGCCAGTATTGGCATTGCTGTTTTTCCGGATGATGGCAATACCTATGATTTGATTACGCAATATGCTGATTTGGCCATGTATCATGCCAAGGAGGCGGGGCGGGGCACCAGTCGTTTCTTTGAAGTGGCCATGAATGCCAAGTCGGCCAAGCGGGCCACATTGGAGCGTAGTCTGCATCGGGCCATCAAGGATAGGGAATTTTTGTTGCATTATCAGCCCAAGGTGGAGCTTCGGAGTGGTCGGTTGGTAGGGATGGAGGCATTGGTGCGTTGGCGTCAGCCGGATGGCAGCATGGTTTCGCCGTTGGACTTTATTCCGTTGGCGGAGGAGACTGGGTTGATTGTGCCTTTGGGGCAGGAAATTTTACAGATGGCGTGTCGGTATAATCGACAGCTTATGCAGCAGGGGTTGTCTCCTGTCAAGGTAGCTGTCAATCTTTCCGGGCGACAGTTTCAGGATCCGGAGTTGCATGGTTACATTCAGTCCATTTTGCAGTCGTGTTCTTTGGAGCCGGAGTGGTTGGAGTTGGAGGTGACGGAGAGCATGATGATGAAAGATGAGAAGCAGGCGATTGCCACGTTGCGGCAGTTGCGGGAGATTGGTTTGAGTATTGCTATGGATGATTTTGGCACGGGTTATTCTTCTTTGAGCTATTTGAAGAGTTTCCCGATTAACAGTTTGAAGATTGATCAATCTTTTGTCCGTGATTTGGTGGAGGATTCTGATGATGCGGCGATTGTGGCGGCCATTGTTTCCATGGCCAAGAGTTTGCGGTTGCGGGTGGTGGCTGAGGGGGTAGAGAACCGGCATCAGATGGAGTTTTTGCAGCGTTTGGATTGTGATGAGATTCAGGGTTATTGGTTGAGTCGTCCGTTGGTTGGTGATGTTTTTGCAGACTTTTTGCGGGATTGGCAGCCGGATCGGTTGCAGGGATAGGGATTTTCTCGCACCTGAAACAATAACGGGTCCAGGGAGCTTAGCTCCCTGGCGGGTCCAGGGCGGAGCCCTGGGAATTTTATCTTTTATCTTTTATCTTTTATCTTTTGCTTTTGTCTTTTGCTTTTGTCTTTTGCCTTTTGTCTTTTGCCTTTTGTCTTTGGCGCGCTTTTCACAGTAAGCCGACGCGGTTTTTGCGTCGGCGCAGCGCGCCTAATTGACGCAAGGTGTTCTGGTTGGCGCGCTTTTGGGCGCCAACCAGAACACCCTCCCAATGGGTTTTGCCCGTAGGTAACTCAATACCTCACGGTTAAAAGTCGGGCGTCCGCCCTCCCAAAGCGTGCCCCTGCGGGGCACAGATTGTGGCGCGCTGCGCAGATTTGGCTGCGCCAAATCTGCTTCGTTAAAAGCGCGCCAGAAGCAAGGGCTCCGCCCCTGCACCCCGCAAGGGGAGATAATCTCCCCTTGACCCCATATCACTTTTCAATGCAACAGCCCTGAGTTACTCGTTACGCGCTACTCATCACTCGTAACGCAACGCCTCAATCGGATCAACACGCGCCGCCCGCCACGCAGGATAAAGTGTGGCCAACAAACTAATCGCTAAACTAACCCCAGTAATCCACACCACATCAGAAACCACCACCTTGGAAGGCAAATGATCGATATAGTAAACATCCCCAGCAAGAATCTGAATACCAAAAAGCCGCTCAATAAACCCCAAAGCAGCCTCCAAATGCAAGGCCAAAGCCAACCCCAGCAACAACCCAGACAACGTACCAAGCACCCCAACAATGCCACCATTGATGATAAAAATGGTCATCACCCCACGAGCCGTGGCACCCATGGTTTTCAAAATGGCAATCTCATGCGACTTCTCCATCACCGACATGATCAAACTGGAGACGATGTTAAAGGCAGCCACCACCACCACCAAAAAGAGGATCACAAACATGGTCGCCTTCTCCAACTTCAAAGCACGGAAAAAATTATGGTTCATGTCCATCCAGTTCTGAATCCAAAAGCCCCCCTGGGCGTGGTCCAAATGGGCCAGACGTTGCTCAAGGGTCTTATGCATGCTCAAAGCCAACTCCGGATCCGGCGTTTTGATCTCAATCCCAGTAACAGTCTGATTCATGCGCAACAATGCCTGGGCATCCGGCAGATGGATATAGGCAAGAGATGAATCATACTCATACATGCCAGAGCTGAAGGTGCCAACCACGTTGAACCGCTTCATACGCGGCATGGTGCCCATGGCCGTGACGTTGCCGGCCGCAACCATCACAGTGACCGAATCACCCAGGGTAACGCCCAGATTGGTGGCCAAATTCTTGCCCAAAATAATGCCAAAATTGTTCAGTTGCGTTAAAGAACCACGGGTCAAATTCTTCTCCAGATCGGAAACTTCCCGCTCCCTCTGGTTATCGATACCGCGCAGGGAAATACCCAAAGCGCGCCCCCTGGACTGAATCATGGCTTGCGTGGCAATAAAAGGAGAGGCCCCGGCCACCCCCGGCGTTTTGCTGACAATATCCAAAACAGTGGGATAAAATTGCACCTCTCCCGTGTAAGAACGCACAGTAACATGACTGGTCACGCCAAGAATCTGCTGTTGCAGGGTCTCTCGGAAACCAGTCATCACGGCCAGCACGACGATTAACGCCGCCACCCCCAAGGCAATGCCACCCATGGAGAGAAAAGTGATCACGCTAATGAAATGCTGCGTGCGCTTGGCACGCAAATAACGCAAACCAATCAACCATTCGTAACGGTTACTGAACATGGAAAAACAATCTCTCCCGAATCCGAATCCGCATCCAAATCCGCATCAATGGGCTACCACAGGGGCAATCATGAAGAGTTGAGAGTCCGGCTGTTTCATCACACCAGCACGATACTCAATGTTCTCCCCAAACCCCACAAAAAGATCAACCCGCCCCGCCCCACGAATGGCCCCTCCCGTATCCTGATTGACAATCCAACGCACATCCGGGCGCCAACCGGTCACCGTTTTGCCATCCGCAGCCATGATGGGGACCGTGGTCTCCAAAATACCTGGGGCGCCCTTGGGAAAGAGACGATGATCGGTCGCAATGGAACGCTCCGGGGTGAGGGGAACATTGATGTTACCCACAGCATCACCCTGCAACGCCTGGAAAAAAACATACGAAGGGTTGGCAAAAAAGAGCCGTTGTTGATCCTCTGGATGGTCCAGCAACCATTGCCGCAACCGAGGCATGGTCATCTCTTCCTTGGGCACTTTGCCCTCGTCGATCAAAATACGGCCAATGGCCACATAAGCACGACCATTGGCGCTGGCATAGCCGATCCGCATCATCCGGCCATCGTCGAGTTGCACCCGACCAGAACCTTGAATATGCAAGAAAAAGGCGTCGATGGCATTGTCAACCCAAACCAGTTCCAGCCCTCTGTTGGCCAACTTGCCGGGCAGACGAGGGGAGAAAATAAAGCCATCAATCTGGCTGCGCTCGTAGTAGGGGAGAACCTTGCCCTTTTCCCGCCGGTAAATTTTGCGATGTCCCGCACCACGACCATCCTCAACCAGATCAGGAGGACGGCGATAAATGGGATAATAATAACGCTTGGAACGCCGCAAAGAACCCTGCAGAAGCGGTTCATAGTAAGAGGTGACCATCACATCCCCCTCACTGTTACCCACAGCACGATACAAGCGAAAACGTTGCTGCAAGAGCTGCTGCAAACGGTTCATGTCTGCGTTGCGGGCAATAGCCGCCAGTTCGCTGCAGGCTTTGGCCATGGCAGCAGCACTGAGCTCGTTACTGCCAAAATGCAAAATCTGCTTGGCAGGCAACCGCTGGTAATAGAGCGCACTCTGCTCCAGAGCAGCCGCCCAACTCTGGGTGGAGCGATCCTGAAACAGCGCCTCCGGTGCCTCCGACCAGGGCACAGCCTCCAGACTGGTGGTGGCCGTGGGTTCGCCAACCCGGATCCGCTTTTCGCGCTTCTTCTTTTCCACCACTACCTCTTGGGTGGGAACGCTCTGGCAGCCAGATAGCAACACAAGCAGAGCCAGCAACAAGAAACCACTCATGGCCCAACGCCACAAGCGCGCAGAACGTTTACCGACTGGTGTCACGGCGGCAGTCAACAACAGACTAGGGTGGGGGGAGCTCCCCCCACCATGGTGGAGCAGCGCTTCAGAGTACACTTTTGGCAACCTCACCCGGCTGTTGAATGGCCGACAAGAACCAAGCCGGCTCCTGACTGCCAACTGGACGGGTAAAGGTCCAAAACTCCTCGACCTGCGAACTGACAGCAGGATCTCCCTCCAGAATTTTGCCCTGGATGTCCGTGGTATAATCCACCATGTCAACGAGAAAATGAACGGTAATCCAATCATCGCCCGCCTCTTGCCAAGCTTCGCTGATCTCCACCGTTTGGAAGCGAATTTTCTCGATAATGTCCCGCTTGCCCTCGGCCTTCCGCTTCATGGCCTGAGATTCGATCAAGCTCCACATGCGATCGGTCAACAGTGGGCGCAGACGGCCCACACTCCAATCACTCCAGGCACTCTGAATCTGTTGGAAGGCCATCTTGGCCCCCTCCAGAAAGCGTGCCTGATCAAAATTGGTATCCATGCGGGTGATGGCCGCCATGCCTTGCGCCACATCATCGTTGCCATACAGGGGCGGATAATGGCCCGGTAGACTGTCCCCGCCACCACTACCCACGAACATGGGTTCCGCCATCTCCTGCCGGGCCATGCCCAATGGGGCAGCGGCAAAAGCGGTCTTCTCTCTCTTTTGCCGATACCAACGCAGGGCAAACCAGATGATCCCACCAATCAGGAGAATCTCCAGCAAGCCGATGCCGCCACCCACACCACCACCGCTGCTGGCCATGGCACCGTTGGTCGCAGCCTGACCGGTTGCGCCAACCACCCCCTCGCTGACACCAGCCGCCGGGGCGGCGCTATGACCACCAAAAAGGGCTGAACCAAGCAGGCCACCCAGGGCAAAACCAGCAATACCACCCATCAGACCGGAGCCAAAACCGGAAGAGGCCGCCGCAGGCATGGCCGGTGCAGGCATGCTGGGAGGGGCATGGGGCGCAGCAGGCGGTACAGGTGCAGAGGCTGTGGGTGTGGCCGGAGTGGCTGCCGGTTTGCCGGGGCTGGCCGCGCTGGGCGCGACAGTGGCCGGTCGGGGAGAGGACGGCAGGGCCTGGGGCGTACTCTGGCGCATGGGGGCGTTGACCGCTGGGGCCGGCATGGCCTGGCGCGGGGGGGAGAAGCTGCGTGTGCCCCGACTACCCGTGGAGCTACCGCCACCTACCCGCGCAGCATCCGCATCCGCTGGCCAAAACGAAAAACTGGCGACACTGGCCGTCAGAAGAAAAGCTGAAAAGGCAAGTAAATGCGACTTGTTCATGATGACACCTTTTCGATAAGTTGTTACACACAATACGCTTCATACAGCACTTCCGCCAAATGGCGGACGGCTGTCTGGGCGCCCTTTTGATCCAGTCCGGCAGCCAAATGCAGCAAACAGCCTGGGTTCTCTCCGACCAGAACAGTCGGGTCTTGCTCTTGAATCACCTGCACCTTGGGGGCGCGAATCGCTTGACTGCGCTCCGGGTGGCGCAGTTGGTATTCGCCAGCAGCCCCACAACACCCATCGGCGTTCAAAGAGTCACTTTGCCGCAGTTCCAGCAACTGATCCGCCAACGGACGCAGCACGTTTCTAGGTTCCGTTATAATGCCTAATCCGTGCCGTGCTTGGCAATGGTCGTGATAGGCCAGTGCGGCAAATGTCTCTTTTTTGCGCCGGACCGGGGGCGGAGTGGCAGCCAAAAATTGACTCATGGTTTTCAGCTTGGCCGATAATTGTCGTGCCCTGTCCTCATAGATAGGATCTCCACCGAACAGGCGCAAGTAGCTGTGCAGGGTGACCGCACAAATGGAGCTGTCGCACACCACCGCTTGCCAAGGTCCGCTGTCGTGCAGCAGGTCCAACGTGCGTTTTGCCTGACGGCGCAGCCTTGCCCGATCTCCCGATTCCCGGTAGGGGGCGCCACAACAGCCGAATTGATCCAAGACCACTACCTGATTGCCCCAACGGTGCAGTACGTGGGCAGCAGCCTGGGGAACAGAGGAGAAAAAAAGTCGCGTCATACAGCCAGCCAGCAGGGCAACACGCGGTTGCGGTTCTGCCGAGGATGGGGGCGCGGGTAGGAGGGGAACAGAGCCAATGGCAGAGGCAACCGGCAGCATGGCTTCCATGTGGGCCACGGTAGGCAGCCATCGTAAAAGTCGCCCACGCCGCAGCCACCGTTGCAGGCCAGAGCGTTGATAGCCACGGATGATGGCAGCCAGCACAGCGGTCAATCGGGGACGATCGGTGATGGCATGAAACAAACGGCTGAAACGACTGGCCGGCAGGGGCGCCTGTGCCCGCAGTTGCAAAGCCAGTTTGCCGGGGCGCACCCCCGCCGGGCAAGCAGCATGACAGGCTTGACAGAGCAGACAATGGTCCAGAATGGTGGCCGCTTCCTCCTTGGCAAGGCCGCCATTGCGCAGGGCCAAAATGATCGAAACCCGGCCACGGGGCGAATGCAACTCATTGTTCTCAACCCGATAAGTGGGACAAACCGGCAGGCAGTAGCCGCATTGGGTACACTTTTCGGCGTTGGCAAATGACGCGGAGGGCTCTTTGGAACGGGTGTGTGCCAAGGTGTCTGCTATCCTGGTTCGTGCATCAGTGGGGTTGTAAGGCAGATGCGGTTGTCATCCGGTTGCAGGCAGAACTTTTCCTGCAACCGGATGGGTTTACCGTTTATTGCGGTCGGAAGTGCAGCTCCAACTCCCGACACTCTGGACAACCGCTTGGTGCCTGATCGACCGAGGCCGTCTTCTGAATGGCCCGGATCACCGAACGATCAAAGACCGGATTGCCCGAAGTGCGCGAAATACGCGGATTCATCAACGTACCATCGGGGGCAACCTCTACCAAAATGGTCATGACCAGATTGCCCTCATTGGGCAGACCAGCCGGCTTGCTCCAGTTCTCGTAGATCTTGCTCTGGATCTTTCCTTGCCAGAGCCTGATGCTCAAGTTTGACGCCCGTGGCTCCTGGTTGTCGGCGGAGTTTTGCTGCGGTCCTCTGGACGGCGGTGCGTGCTCAGCCCTGGCAGCCGGTTCTGCCTTGGCAACCCTCTGCGTCGGCTGGGGCGGCTGCAGCTTGTTAATGGCATCCGAGAGCGACGAAAAATCCAGCGAGTCTGACTTTTTCTTCACCGGTTCGGCAGCGGTTGCCTTTTTGTCCTCTGTCTTGGCCGTTGCCTTCGGATCCGGCTTGGCGTCTGCCTTCGCGTCTGCTTTTGCCTCCGCCTTGGCTACGGGCTTGCTCTCTGGTTTTGGCTCCGGCTTGGGCGCAGGCTTGACCTCAGGTTTGGGTTCCGGCTTGGGCGCAGGCTTGACCTCAGGTTTGGGTTCCGGCTTGGGCGCAGGCTTGACCTCAGGTTTGGGTTCCGGCTTGGGCTCAGGCTTAGGCTGTGGTTTGGGCTCTGGCTTAGGTTCGGGCTTGGGCTCCGGTTTGGGTTGCGGCTTAGGCTCCGGCTTGGGCTCCGGTTTAGGCTCTGGCTTAGGCAGCGGCTTAGGTTCGGGCTTGGGCTCCGGTTTAGGCTGTGGCTTAGGCTCTGGCTTGGGTTCTGGCTTGGGCTCTGGTTTATGCAGGGGCTTGGGCTCAGGCTTTGGCTCCGGTTTATGAATGGGTTTCGGCTCCGGCGGCGGCTCCAGCAACGGTTGTTTCATCGGCGGCGGCGGAGGTGGCGGCGGCAAATGGGGTTTGACCGGTTCGATGGGCGGGGCCACCTTGACCGGTTCCACAATGGCAGGCATCTCTTCCGACGGCTCAGGTTGCGGCGGCAGATTCTCTGGCGACGGCTCCGGCGTTGCCGGGGGTTTGGGCGTATTGCTCGGAGGCAGTTGCACCAGACTGACCATGACGGGCGGTGTCATCTCCTTTTCCGGTTTGGAGAAAGGGGTGAACAGCGCCAGCGCCAGTACCAGCAGGTGAACGGCAAATGAGCCGAGCAGTGATTTATGTTCGAGTTGCATGACCTTATTGTGCTGGCGGCTCGGTGACCAAGCCGACCCGGTCCACTCCCGCTTGTTGCAGTTGTGACATGACAATCATCACCGCCCCGTAGGGGGTTTTGCGATCCCCCCGCACAAAAACGGGCAGATCCGGATTGCCTTTGCGAATCGCAGAGACCTTTTCGATCAATTGCACGGTGGTTTGCGGCGATTTTTCGATGTAGGTCGTCCCATCCTGGGCCACGGTAATCACCAATGGCTCTCTTTTTGACTCAATGGGCGAGGCGGTGGTGGCCGGCAGGTTGACCTCCACACCCTGGGTCAATAAGGGTGCGGTCACCATAAAGATGACCAGCAACACCAACATGATGTCCACCATGGGGGTGACGTTGATGTCACTCATGGCGCCATGATCAGAGCCCTGGCTGTTAAAATTGACCCCCATGCTCATGAGGATTTGCCTCCCGCCCGACGGGCACTCTGCCGCTCCAGAATGTTGAGGAACTCGGCGCCAAAGTTGTCCATCTTCTGGTGGAAGCGGCGCAAATTGGTGGCATATTTGTTATAGGCGATCACCGCCGGAATGGCAGCAACCAGCCCCATGGCCGTGGCGATCAAGGCTTCGGCAATACCGGGGGCCACCATGGTCAAGGTGGTGTTTTTGGCACCCGCCAAGCCCAGAAAAGAGTTCATGATCCCCCACACGGTGCCAAACAGTCCGATAAACGGCGAGGTGGAACCGGTGGTGGCCAAAAAGGTCAGGCCGCGTCCCAGATTATCCATTTCCCGATTCAGGGCCACCGTCATGGCCCGGCGAATGTTGGGCAACAGATCCCCGGTTTCCGACGGAACCGGGGCCCCATCTTCCCCCTCCCAACGTTTCCACTCCCGGAAGCCGGTGGTAAAAACATTGACCAGGGGGCTGTCCGGCCATTCGCGGGCGGCTGTCTGGTAGAGCTTGGCAATGCTGCCACCACTCCAGAAACGCTCTTCAAAAGCCGTCGCCTCGCGGGTAACCCGCCGGAAGAGCATCCATTTTTCAATAATGATTTTCCAGGACCAGATCGAGGCAACCAGCAGGCTCAACATGACCAGCTTGACTACCGGGCCAGCCTGGGCAACCAGTTCCAAAGGATTGTGCGAACCAAGTGTTTCGTTCATAACCGGACCATTGAAGAGAATGTTAACCTGAAACGTTCAGGGTGATGAATTAAACGGTTAAACAACTGTTTATACAGCAATTTTGCTCTGCAACTGCAGCAGAAGTTCAGCGGGCAGGCGGATCGGCTTAAACTGGCTGTTCAGGGCCGCAATGCGCACCTTGGCGTCGATCAATGGCCGTTGCCCCGCATCCCGCACGATGCCCTGTTGCAGCATCAAACTGGCCTGTTTTTGTTCCAACAGCGCCACCGAGACCGTCAACCGGTCATCCAACCGTGCCGGAGCCAAAAAACGAACCTCCGTCCATGTTACAGCAAAAAGTGTGCCTAGTTCACGATAAAGGCGCTGCTGTTCCAAGCCAAGATGCCGCAACCATTCGGTTCTGGCCTGTTCCATATAGTTCAGATAGTGGCTGTGATAGACCACACCACCGGCATCGGTCGCTTCATAATAGACCCGAATGGGCCAAAGGAAAGTGTTTTTCGTCACGTTAACGTCAATTCTTGGCCAGGGGTGCCAAAAAACAGTTACAATAATGTCTCTTGTTGGCTGGGCCAACAGGCTTCGCGACCCATGTGGCGATAGGCCAGATGGGTTGCCCGGCGGCCACGGGGGGTGCGGTCCAGGAATCCTTCCTGGAGCAGATAGGGTTCCACCACATCTTCGATGGTGTCACGGGTTTCGCTGATGGCGGCGGCCAGGGTGTCCAGCCCCACCGGACCACCGGCAAATTTATCGATAATGATCCGCAAAAATTGGCGATCCATGGTATCCAGACCGCAATGATCCACCTCCAGCAGTTCCAGCGCATGGGCGGCCACGGCCTGATCGACGGTTGGCTTGTGCAGCACCTCGGCAAAGTCGCGCACCCGCTTGAGCAGACGGTTGGCAATGCGTGGCGTGCCACGGGCGCGGCGCGCAATCTCATCGGCACCGTCCGGGGCCAACTCCAGGCGCAGCAGGCGGGCCGAACGGCGTAAAATGGTCGCCAGTTCATCGGGTTGATAAAAAACCATGTGGCCCAGAATACCGAAACGGTCGCGCAGCGGGTTGGTCAACATGCCGATACGGGTGGTGGCGCCAACCAGGGTAAAGGGGGGCAGGTCAATCTTGATCGAGCGGGCGGACGGTCCTTCGCCGATCAAAATATCCAACTGATAATCCTCCATGGCCGGATACAGAATCTCTTCCACCGTGGGGCTGAGGCGGTGAATCTCATCGACAAAGAGAATGTCACCCCGTTCCAGATTGGTGAGCAGGGCGGCCAGATCACCAGCCTTTTCGATCACCGGGCCGGAGGTGGCGCGCATGCCAACCCCCAGTTCGTTGGCGATGATGCGGGCCAGCGTGGTTTTGCCCAGGCCAGGGGGACCATGCAACAACAGATGGTCCATGGCATCGCCCCGGCTTTTGGCCGCCTGCAAAAAAACCATCAGGTTGGCTTTCAGTTTGGCCTGCCCGATAAAATCGCTCAGGTGGCGGGGGCGCAGCGCCGGATCAAGGGGATCTCCGGCCAAACTCTCCGGTGTCAGTAGCCGCTCTGGCGCATCGTGTGTACTCATTCGCCCACCGGACGGGCCAACCGTTTCAAGGCCGCCCGCAAGCCGTCACTCAAGGTGTGGCAGGGCTCTTGGCGCAACAGTTGACCCACAACCCGTTCCACCTCCGGGCGTTTGTAGCCCAGGTTGATCAAGGCGGAGATCAGCTCGGTCTGCATGCGGTTGTCGCTGCCCTCCGTACTGGTTGCCGTGGCAGCGGTTGCGGCCTCGGTTGTGCTGGGGCCTGCCGGGTGCAACAACTGCGGCGGCAGACGGTCTTTCAATTCGATGACCAGACGTTGCGCCGTTTTGCGGCCCACACCAGGAATCAGGCAGAGGGTGTTGAGATCTTCGTTGCGGATGGCCTGCACCAGGGTGCTGCTGCTCAAGGCCGACAGCGCAGAGATGGCCAGACGGGTGCCAATACCGCTGACATTGTTCAGGAGCAGGAAGAGGGACTTCTCTTCAGGAGAGGCAAAACCGTACAGGTGCAGGGCATCCTCCCGCACATAGGTCACGGTGAGCAGTTGTGCCGTGCTGCCCAGTTCTGGCAATTTTTCATAGGTGGAGAGGGCAATAAAAAGGCGGTAGCCCACCCCCCCCAGGTCAAGAATGATCTGATCCGGCTGTTTGTCGACCAGGGTACCGCGCAGTTGGGCGATCATGCGTTGGCCTCGGCGGGAGGAGAGGAGGAGGGGCGGGCCGGAGGGAGATGGTTGATGTGGCAGATGGCCACCCCCAAGGCGTCGGCAGCATCCTGGGCGGCTGGTTTGGCCATGCCGAGGAGAATGCGCACCATCTCCTGCATCTGCTGTTTTTCGGCTCTGCCATAACCGACTACCGATTTTTTAATCTGCAGGGCGGTATACTCATGGATGGGCAAGCCGTGCTGGTTGGCCGCCGCGATGGCCACCCCACGGGCATGGCCCAACTTGAGGGCGCTCTGCACATTCTGGGAGACGAAAATCTCCTCCACCACCGCCTGATGCGGTTGATAGGCAGTCATGACACGGGTCAATTCGCGGAAAATTTTCCCCAGACGGTTGGGCAGAGACTCCCCGGTCTGGGTGCGGATGCAGCCGTCGGCAATGTGCCGCAGCCGATTGCCTTCGCTCTCCACAATGCCCCAGCCGGTGGTGGTGGTTCCGGGGTCGATACCGATGACACGCATACGCTGGCCTTTGGCCTATTCCAACCGTTCCAGAATATCGTCGGGAATGTCAAAGTTGGCGTAGACCTTCTGCACATCGTCGTTGTCTTCCAGCATATCGATCATTTTCAGCATGGAGAGGGCCTGGCGTTCATCGAGTGTGATGGTATTTTGCGGACGCATGGTCAACTCGGCCCGGATGGGCGTGAAGCCAGCCTGGGCCAACGCCTCCTGCACGGCCTGGAAACGATCCGGGGCGGTGATGACCTCGAAGGTGGTGCCATCATCGCTGACCACATCTTCGGCCCCGGCCTCCAGAGCGGCCTCCATCAAGGCATCCTCGCTGCAGTTTTCAAAGCTCATCTCTCCCTTGTTGTCGAAGAGATAGGCTACACAACCGGAGGTGCCCATGTTGCCGCCATATTTGGTGAAGGCGTGCCGTACATCGGCCACGGTGCGGTTATAGTTGTCGGTCAAGGTTTCCACGATGACGGCCACACCACCGGGACCATACCCCTCATAACGCGCCTCTTCATAGTTGGCACCGTCCAGACCACCGGCCCCCCGCTTGATGGCCCGCTCGATGGTATCCTTGGGCATGTTCTGTGTTCGGCCCGCCAGTACGGCCCCGCGCAGGCGGGCGTTGGCGGAAAGGTCACTGCCACCCATGCGGGCGGCGGTGGTGATCTCCCGAATCAGCTTGGTAAAAATTTTGCCTCGTTTGGCGTCTTGGGCACCTTTGCGAATCTTGATATTGGCCCACTTGCTATGTCCTGCCATGCGACTCTCCTGAACGACAAACCTGTAAGGGTACAGGCAATCAACGATATTGCAGTGTGCCGGGTTGAGCGGCGGGTGCACTGTTTTCTGTGGGGCGCCTCTGCCCTGAATCGCCCGCTGCTGGTGTGGCGGGGATGGGAGGTTGTATTTCCCGGTAATCCTTGGGAATTTCAAACAGGGTGGCGGCTGGACTTTTCTCCTGGATGTTAACCAGTTCCATCAGCACCTGACCATTTTCCTCTTCGCGCACGGGCACGCGCAGGGCGCTGTCCACCCAGCGGTTATAGCTTTGCGACTTACCCTGATAGATCATGGAGACGGCCCATTTTTCTGTATCGCGGCCATTGACCTTTTCGACGGCGGTCAAGACCCGTTCCATGGCCGGACCGGCTTCCGGTTGTTGACGGATGATGATATGGCGCTGCACATCGGCCCACACCAGCACCTTTTGTACCTCTGGCGCTTGGCCTGCGGCTGGTTGACCGGGCGGAGTCAGTTTAATCTCCCATTTTTCCGTCTCCACGCCATTGAGTTTTTCGTTGCCCAGTTTGCTGCAGGTGATGCCTCTTTCCTGTTTGCAGAGGCCATCCACATCACCGGGTAGCCGTTCCCGATCCGGTTTGGGTGGCACGGGGGCGTTGCCGGCTCCAGCAAAGAAGGTTTTTTCTTCCGGTTGCAGCATCCACACCTTATGCTCTGTGGGCAGCACGATCATCACCTTCTGCTTGCCCTGGTGGATGCCCTCGGCCCGAAAGCGGTCTTTGGCGACATGGAAGGTGCCACGGGCTTTGTTGCCTGGTGTTCGCGGATCGCTAATGATAATGTCAGCAGAAAATTCGCCCGCATACCAGATGGCAGCCTGAGAACTGCAGGGAGCGGCCAGCAGAGTGGTCAGGCCAAGCAGTAAGGCAAACCGATGCGGTGTGCGGTGTTGCGGAATGCGCATGGCGGGGTTCTCTCTCCGAAAAAATACGTTTATACTGATCAATGCAGGCACAGGCTCTCACCCGCTCAGGACTATAAATCCTGCTGGCTTAAAGATCAAGTTATTTACAGTTAGCCACAGGTTTATCCACCGGCTGTCTTACTTTAATTTCCCTTGCCGTTTGGGGGGTTGCGCGGCTGTCTGTCTTGCTTGCAGTCATTTTATCCACAGAGTTATCCACAGTAAAAGGAGCTTTACATGGCTGTTGAACGGACCTTATCCATCATCAAACCCGATGCCGTGGCCAAAAATGTCATCGGTCAGATTTATGCCCGTTTCGAGGCGGCGGGTTTGAAGATTGCGGCGTGCCGGATGATGCATTTGTCGGCGGTGCAGGCCGGTAATTTTTATGGGGTGCATCGTGGCAAACCTTTCTACGAAGATCTGGTCAAATACATGAGTTCGGGTCC
This sequence comes from Magnetococcales bacterium, assembly GCA_002753095.1. Classification (GTDB taxonomy): domain Bacteria; phylum Pseudomonadota; class Magnetococcia; order Magnetococcales; family Magnetaquicoccaceae; genus Magnetaquicoccus. The sequence goes on along the minus strand of PDZU01000009.1, from coordinate 1,893 downwards.
GATTGTGGTGCAGGTGTTGGAGGGGGAGAGTGCCATCACCCGCAATCGTGAGTTGATGGGGGCCACCAATCCGGCCAATGCGGCACCCGGTACCATTCGTGCCGATTTTGCCACCAGCATTGAGGCCAATGCGGTACACGGATCCGATGCCCCTGAGACGGCAGCCCAGGAGATTGCCTTTTTCTTTGCCGGCATGGATCAGCACGCCCGTTTCTAGGGTCAAAAAGTGGCCAGGGGTCAAGGGGAGATGATCTCCCCTTGCGGGTTGTCAGGGCGAAGCACTGACGGTTGGCGCGTTTGCAACACCGCAGGTTTGGGCTTGCCCAAATCTGCAGCGCGCCCAAATTTGCAGAGTGCCCAAATTTGCAGAGTGATTGAGCAGCACATGAAGTCATTGCGGTTGACCAGTTTAAGTTGGGAAGAGTTGAACGCCTTGCTGGCCGAGTGGGGTGAACGCCCCTTTCGGGCCAAGCAGATCTGGTCCTGGCTTTATGTCAAGTTGGCCCGTTCGCTGGAGGAGATGAGTGATGTTCCGGCGGCCTTGCGCAGTCGTTTGCAGGAGGTCGCCTTGCCCCTGCTGCCGCAGGTCGTGACCCATCGTATTTCTGCGGACGGCACGGAAAAATGGTTGTTGGGGCTGCAGGATGGGGCACAGATCGAGACGGTATTCATCCCGGACGAAGAGCGGGGCACGTTGTGTGTCTCCTCGCAGGTGGGGTGTACGCTCTCTTGCACCTTTTGCCACACCGGCACGCAACGCCTGTTGCGCAATCTGGAGGCGGGGGAGATCGTCGAGCAGGTCACCTTTGCCCGGGCCGATTTGGCGGCCAGAGGCTTGAAGGTGACCAATGTGGTGCTGATGGGTATGGGCGAGCCTCTGTACAACTATGAGGCGGTGGTCAAGGCGGTACGCATTCTGCTCAACGGCACAGGTTTGGCCATCGGCACGCGCAAAATTACCCTCTCCACGGCGGGAGTGGTGCCCAAACTGGTGCAGGTGGGTTGGGATTTGGGTATCAACATGGCCATCTCGCTGCACAGTGTGCGCGATGCGGTGCGCGACCAACTGATTCCCCTCAATCGCAAATATGATCTGGCTGCCTTGAAGGAGGCCATTCGGGCTTTTCCGCTCAAGCATGGTCGGGCGATCACCTGGGAGTATCTTTTGCTCAAGGGGGTCAATGATTCGCTGCAGGACGCCCGCGAGTTGGTGCAGTTCATCGGCGATATTCCCTCCAAGGTCAATTTGATCACCTTCAACCCGTGGCCGGGTTCTCCGTATGCGCCTACCGCGCGGGAGGATACCCTGCGTTTTCAGGAGATCATCTGTCAGGCCAAAATTGTCACCGTCATTCGCGACAGTCGGGGTGCCGACATCGCCGCCGCCTGCGGACAGTTGCGCTCGGAGTGTGCCGTGCAAGAACAACCAGCCAATTGATTGTAAAAAAGATCCTGTAACTATTCAGCATCCAAAACGATTGCGGGGTGCAGGGGCGATCATCGTCCCTGGCGGGTGCAGGGCAGTGCCCTGCTTGTAATGGCGCGCTTTTAACGAAGCAGATTTGCGCAGCAAATCTGTACCGCGCGCCCAAATCTGTACCCCGCAGGGGCGCGCCTTGGGAGGGTGGACACCCGACTTTTAACAGCGCCAACGATCAAGGACTTCACCTGTGTTCGATGGGGTGGGTGCGCAAGGTGCGCCAACAGCAAAGTCTCTGGACACCGTTCTGGAACTGCAATTGTTTTGGGTGCTGAATAGATACAAAATTCTTATGGCACGCGATGTTAAAAGTCGGGCGTCCGCCCTCCAGGAGCGTGCCCCTGCGGGGCACAGATTGGTGCGGCATGCGCAAATGCTGCGCATTTGCTTCTATAAAACGCCGCACAGTGCAA
>PDZU01000075.1 GCA_002753095.1 Magnetococcales bacterium | reverse complement strand
GACTTCCAGCCGTTCTTGCAGGAAAAACAGCATGGCACTGTTATCGTTTTCTCCCCCGCCATCTGGACCACCATCAAAGACGTTCCGGATGGGATCCACGCAGATGATGTCCGGAGGGGTGGTCGGAAAAAAGCTCTTGATGGTAGCCACCGTTCGTTCCACACCATCAGCGTTCAAAATCATCCTGACCTTGGGAGTGGTCACCAAATTCAAGCCAGCCAGAGCAAGAACCTCAGTGGGAAGACAGAGTGTCTTCATCCGTTCCCGCAGGTAGTGGTATTGGATCTCCGTCTGCAGGTAAAACACGCCGATGGGACGGGCGGGTGCAAACCGCATAAACCTCTTCCCGGCGGCCATATAGACCAGCAAATTGATCAAGAAATCGCTCTTTCCAACTTTGGGTGCGCCACCAATGACCAGCATGCCGCCGGGTGTGAGCAGGCGCGGCGTGATAATGTCCTCCGGCATAGGGGATTCGTCTGCCAGAAGGTCGGCCATGCGGAAGGCAGGAAACGGTGTAATGGACATTTCCGTGCTGTTTCCCTGGTTCATGACCGCGTCATTGCGTATTTCCTGCCGCTCGGCGTTGGCAAAAAAGTCATGGACATTCATCCCCTCGGCGATGGCATCAGCCGCATCCCATTTTTCCGGCTTGTCGCCGGGCGGCATCAGGATGGCGACGTACACTGCACCGGCCTGCACAGCCGCATGGGCTGCGCCAACCGCATAGTCCCAGCCGACCTTGTCCAAATCCGGCCAGATCAGCAGGTTTTTGCCTGCCAACGGTGACCAGTCTGTTTTGTTGGTCGGTGCCTTGGCTCCATGCATGGAGGTGGTGGCAACGATGCCGACAGACAGCAATGCATCAGCACATTTTTCACCCTCAACAAACACAACATCCTGGATACCTTTCATTTCTGGCTGGTGGTAAAGGGGCAACAAACCCTTTGGATCCTGTTTCTTGCCTGTTTCTACGTCATAAGGCCGGTATGTCTTTTTTCCGTTTGGCAGATCATATCGGTACACGCAACAGATCAACTTCCCGTCTTTACTGAAATAGTCCCATTTGCCGGTATGGGGGCCAAGATCGTCCATGGGCGGGCCGTTCCGGTTGGCCTTTGGACGCACAACAGGAGTGGCATCCCCCAACCAAGAGGCAATCTCGTCCAGAATCTTGGAAAAGTCTCTCCGGGCATCCAGATGATGCATCTCAGCCCACAGGCCAATGATATCGCCACCCTGGCCTGTAGCGTGGTCAAACCACATCCCCGCTTTGGGACCAGTCAATTCCACCACCATGCTGTCGCCCGGATTGCCCTGTACGTCGCCGACGTAGAATTTTCCGCTGCGAACCTTCCCGGCAGGCAGAAGGTAAGCCAAAACGGATTCCAGGCACTCCAGCAGGCGAGCCTTCAACCGGTCAACGTTGGGGCGTGACTCAGACGATGGATCAGCGGTTCGGTGGTTGAAATCCAGCATCATCAGAGCCTCCAACAGCGATCTTGCCAGTCGCAAAACCGGCATTCAAAATGGCTAGGGTCGCGGGTAATGCGCGGTAACAGGTCGTGTGCCTCGGTGGCCTGAAGGACACGCACTGCTCGATCGGTCATGCGTTGGGCCAACCCGGCATCGAAAGGCACCAGTTCAAAATGCAGTTCGGCGGTGTCTTTGTTGATGGCAGTGAACAGGGCCGGGTTGGCCGAAATGCCAGGGGCAGCGGTCTCCATGTAGGCCTGATAGGTGGCAATCTGGGCGGCATAGACCGGTTTGGAAATGGCGATACCGCGTTTGACCGTATCGTTCCAGGATTTGTTGTTGAGGGATTTGCACTCCCACAGGGCCGGGTAGCTCATAGGCACATCCAGGGGACCTCCGGCAATGATGCCGTCCACGTGCCCCCGGATGCGCCCCTTGGCCACCGAAAAACCAAACTGCCCGCCATCCCGTTTCTCGGTAACCAAGTTGAACCCGGCGACCCGCAACCAACGAATGGCCAACGCCTCGAACAGGTGACCGGCGGCAAAGATGCGCAGGGTCTTGCCACCGAACCCCCGGTCCGCATCCCTGGGCGCACCGGCGTATTCAAACTGCAACGCCCGTTCGCAGGCGACACCCAGACGGGAGCCGCCCAGGTATTCTCTGCGCGGAGAGGCTGCTTCCTCGGTCACCAGGGCAGCGTCGATCAACCCGGTGACGATTTCAGCAATAGAGGCGGTGTGGTTGAGGTCGATCATTGTCATTCCTGATGCAGGTCTTGTTCATTTTGCCGGCCACTGGTTGGCCGTTCTTGTCCGTCATATGGCACATCAGATTGAAAAAGTTCAGAGGTTTCTGACTCTTCCAGAAACGCTTGACCGTCTTTCTCCACACGATGATCATTGCCCTGCTGCATGGCCATATAGCATTCATGAAGGATCTCAAGCGGGTAGAGGTTGGACCATCCCCACATGGCGTTCGGTTCGCGACCAATGCGAATACCCATTTTTCTGCACATATCCAGTGCCAATTTATCCAATGCGTAGGCGGGTCCTACGTAACTTATGAAGCTGACTCCGTCTGTTTTCGTTTCGCAATAAGTCAGAGCACTCATATAGCTGCCATTAGGGTCCAAATAATTCGGTTCGCGTCCAGCCAGAAACACAACGCGCTGTTGGCAAATAGTAAGCGCGTTCTCAAGCTGCCGAAGACGATCATTCTGAGCCGTGACCATCTCGGCTATCTCGGACAACTGTGCCTTGATGGAGAGCGAAGTAGCTTTTCCTGTGTGCATTTTCATCACCTTTTATGTTTAGAATGGAATATCGTCGTGCGTGCTGATGTAATGCTGGTAGGCGGTGATCACCACTTCAACCAGCGTCATTACCTCCTCCCGGCTGTATTCCGACAAAGGACGGTTCATACCAATACTACCCACGTATTCACCCAGTGGGGGCAAGGTAGCTGCCATTGCCGCTTGTTCGAGTTTTGTTGCGTCAACCATTTCATCGACTCCCAATAGTTTCTTTCTTGATAAGGCACACACCATCCCTGCCAAATTGATCAACACCAAATCCGGCGACCGTTGCAGGATTTTGCTGAAGATTCGCTGGTCCCGTATGGAGAGTTCACCCAGTGATACAAGCCTTCCCGTAGTCGCAGGCGGCAAAGTGAAAAAACCGCGCTTGGGGTCATGCCAGGTGGTCCTCTCCTTTGTCCATACCGGAATGACCATCAGGCCACCTCTGCCAAATGCTGTTGGTCGGCCTTGAACACCAACTCCTGGATGGCCCGCCGGTTGAACTTGAAAGTCAGCAGGGATGAGGCCTGATAACGGGTCAGGTTATGGTCATAACGGTATTCCTCCGGGAGATACTGCAGCTGTTTGTCGGTGGGGGGTTCCCGCACCCAGCGCTTGGTTTTGTGCGCCGAATCGGCGGTCTCGTGGTCGTTGAGCCAGTCGTCCGATGCCGCCAGGCAGACAATCCGTTCGCCGATGGAGAGAAGCCGGGCCGGAGTGCCATTAGCCCCGCCCACTGCGTGCCAGCGACCGTTGAGAAAAAAGATCCCGCTCCACGCATTGAACCCATTGGCCAGCAGGGCTGCGTCATCACCGAAAAGATCCACCCAGAGGAAACAGGAACGGGCCAACAGATTGACCTCCGTCATCACAAAGTCGCTGATGACTTCTGGCCCCCCATCCTCATCTTCCATCCGTTCCCAGACATACCCGCAGAGAGGGCACTCCCGAACAGCCAGGGGAACGGTGGCCTCGCACTCTGGGCACTCCTTGGTGGGAGCCTCCCCGGTGCCGGTGCAACCATCCAGATTCACATCCTGCTCCAGAGAACCGTGCAGCAGGGTGGAAATACCGAAGTCCAAAACGACGCAGTCCGTTTTGACGACTCCTGGGTGTTCGTTGGGATCGACAGTACGTAGACCACGTCCTACCATCTGGATGAGGGTGGACTTGTACGAACTGGGCCGCAGCAGCACCACACAGGAGGTGGGCGGATGGTCCCACCCCTCTGTCAGCACAGCCACGTTGACCACCAGTCGGGCATCTCCCTTTTCAAACCGACGCAGTACCGCCCGTCGTTCGCCGTCTGGCAACTCACCGTGAACCAGGACCGCACTCTCCCCCGATGCATTGAAGGCGTCGGTAACGTTCCTGGCGTGGTCCACGGTGGAACAGAACACCACAGTCTGCCGGTGGCCGGCCTGCTCCTTCCAGTGTCTGATAACTGCCTCGGTAACCGGGGCTTTGTTCATGATCCGGTCAACCTCGGCCATGTCAAAATCATCGGCGGTACGTCTGACCTGACTCAATGCCTCGCCCGTGCCGACATCAATGACAAAGGTGCGTGGTGGTACCAAGTGGCCGGAGCGAACCAACTCGCCCAGACGCACTTGGTCGGCCACATTGGAGAAGATGGGCCGCAGGGCTTTCTTATCTCCCCGGTTCGGGGTCGCCGTTACTCCGTAAATACGGCATGCCGGGTTGCGTTCTTTTGCGGCATCAATGATTCGGCGATAGCCCGCCGCCGCTGCGTGATGCGCCTCATCAATCACCAACAGATCCAACGGTGGCATGTTGTCCAGGTTGCTCTGCCGCGCCAGTGTGGGCACCATGGCAAAGGTGGCCCGCCCCTGCCATGACTTGGTTTCCGCATCCACGATAGAGGTTGAGAGGCCGGGGTTGACTCGACTGAACTTGGTTACGTTCTGCCGAGTCAACTCATCCCTATGGGCCAGAACACAGGCTTTTCCACCGTTGGCCAGCATCCGGCCAACCACGGCGGACAAGCACAAAGTTTTCCCCATGCCTGTTGGGGCTACCGCCAGTGTGTTGCCATGCTCGTGGAGGGCCTCCACCGACCGATCCACAAAAACCTGTTGCCTGGGCCTGAGAATCATCCCTTGTCTCCCTGATTACTGCGCCCACGTCGGGCGACTGAAAGTGCCACCAGCGTTTTGCGCCTGAGCAGATGCCTGTTGCTGGGGTTGGAAAACGGCAGGGGCCTGCTGCTGTGGTTGATAACCGTTTGCAGGTGCCGGTTGCTGGGCGTTCTGTCCGTTGGCAGGTACCTGCTGCTGGGGCTGATAGCCGACCGCTGCCGGAGTCTGCGCCTGGGGCTGCGCCTGCGTCTGAGGTGCAGACTGTCCTTGCGCCGGAGCCTGGAACATAGCCGGAGCCTGTGCCTGAGCTTGAAAATGAGACTGACCCTGTGCCTGAAACCCGGATTGGGCATGACCGCCTCCAGCCGCCGGGCGAAACGAGGCAGACGGTTGAAACCCTGCTGATGCTGCCGGAGCTGCCCCTGATTGGAAGGTGTAGTATTCCTTGTGGTCTGGAGTGACAGCGAATTTGATGACATTCTTGGGCTGATCATTTTGATCCTTCTCCACGTCAATCTTGGCCAAAAACTCGATGCCATCCAGATCGGCAAACCCGCGAATGCGGCGGGCATCCATGGCACGCGGGGTAGTGTCCTTGTCCGACAGGCCGTTTGCAGAGTTGAGAATGCCACGGATGAAAGCCCGCCCCATGTTGGCCCAATCAGCCCCCTTGGGACTGTAGAGACCAATCAGGCTCCAGATCTTGCGCTTGGCGAATTCCCCCTGCATCACCACAAACTCGCAGTTGAGGTAGACCGCATCGCTTTCTTTGGCCCGGGTGGCATAGCCACCGGTCCAACCCTGAATGTGGTCGTCAAGACCACCAGGCTTGATTGTCATGCGTACAGGCGCAACAACCCCCTTCGGAATAAGATCAAAGTTGTTTTGCGCGTCGGCGTCATTGAAGTCGTTCCATGCTGGCATTGAAAAATCTCCCTATAATGTCATCAGTTATTGGTAGAAGTGGCCTCGGCGGGAGCCGGTTGGCCGTATTCGAGTCGCTCCTGGATGGGTCGCACCGGACCACTGATTTTGGCCATCAGTCGCCCCAGGTGAGGTTCCTCAACCATGTTCAGTCGTCCAGAACGGTCCTTGGCTGGGTATCCCCAGGGGTTCATCGTGTGGCAAACAAATACGCGATACTGTTTACCGTCTTCGGCCTGCATATCGGTGAGGGTAATGACCTCATCCACAATGCCGGGCAATTCCAACCCTGTTTTGGAACCCTCAAGCTGTAAGGCATAATAAGGGCGGTTGAAATCGTCCAACAGCTTGTTCAAGATGCCAACAAACCAGACATTCTTGTTCCTGGTGTGTTGGAGGTGGGTCAACCAAGAAATCATCTCCTGGCCAAGCAGACCGTATGCCCCACGCATGTCTGGCTTGCCGCTTTTTTCGCTGAATGCTTGCGGTTGCCCTTTGCACCATTGCAGGCAGAGCCGTGCCGCTACAGTGATGCTATCCACGAACACTGTTTCATATTTGTCCAGCACGGCAGGATCGCCAAATTTAGCAACCACGGCTTGATAGTGCGCCGAACTGTAATATTGGTCGTTCCTCAAAGCCGGATTGGGACCACCGATAAAAACGGAAAAGTCCCTGATATCATCCCAAGTACGCGGACGAATTGTATCCCCAGGCCACTGCTCCACCGCCAAGCCTTCCGTTACCAGGTCAAAAAACAAGGTGGAGTCAGGATTCAGATTATTGAGTTGGGTTGTCTTGCCAGCACCAACGGGTCCAACAAGGACTCCTTTGATGCCATGCCGTTCTGCCATGCGTTGGTCTGCGGTAATGATGGGAAGTCCGCTCATCATGCCACCTCTTGTTCGCGCAAAGTGAGTTTGAAGGAGGGCTTGCCCGCCTTTACCGTGCGGGCCGGTTCAAACACCCGACGGATGTTGTCCGGCCAGGCGGTGTATTTCCGCTCGGAAACGTCGAGTGTGACTTCCACAAATTGCCCAGGATCATCGCCAGAGTCGCGGATGGTCTGGACAATCCCGGCCAACTTGCCCTGGTCCCAGGATGGACGTTTGGGCAAATCCATGGCGACATCCACATCGCCATCCTGAAAACGGATCAGACCGAAATCTTTGCCCGTCTCCCGCCGAATGGTGGCAGCACGGTCGCCAAAACGGCGAACGAACACCCCGTCGAGCAGGTCGCTGACCAGTTTGGTCTGGCCCATCGCCTCGGCCACCTCCTTTTGGAGACGAGCCAGTTCACTGACTGGCAGGGCCGCGACATCGCCCAGGGGCATCTGTCGCAATTGGTTGAGTGTAACTGGTTGTTCCATTGTATCCTCTCTTTGATTTGGTGGTTTTTGGTTGACACTATCGCCGTTTGACGCTCTTGATCAGAAACACCAGATCGCTGAGACGGCTTTCAAACATATCCAGAGTCTCCATTTGGAAAGCCCCGGGATCGTTTGCCAGATTGTTCTCCAACTCGTCCAACATGGCTTTCAACGCTGCCCCCCGGTTAGTCTGCCGGACTGGGTCTGCGTTGATTTCGTCCAACTGATGACCGAGGTAAATGCAACGCTCTTCGGCCTCAAGGGCGCGACGTTTCCATTCCTCCAACTCGGCCATGAAATTGGCAGGGGACGGTGCCGGCTCAGATGGGCTGGACTCCAGTTCCTTGATGCGGGCCTTGAGGGCTGTGCGCTCCTTGTTCAGGGTTCTGATCCGCTCCTTCTGCGCCAATGCCTCGCCTGAGACATCCTTGTACATGCGCTTCCAATCCACGGAACCGCTCGGAACAGGCGTTTCGCTGCTCTCTGCCGCGTCCTCCGGGTCCGCACCAGTCTGACTGGAGATGGTCACCTGTGGACGGGTGGCTTCCTCCTTTTGCCGAACAACCTCACGAATGCTGCGAGCCTTGCCGTCCAGGACCGCCCGCACGGCTGCTTTCTGTTCCGACTCCTCCAAACTGGCAAGTGCATCCAGTTCCAAGCTGTTGTCAGCGATGCTTGCCACGTCGCGGATGGAGTCCCGGACCTCTTGGCTGATGTTATTGGCTCGACGGACTGCCTGCCTGATATTGCGATCTGTTGACCCGGTCTTCTTGGCCGTGTCCGACGCAAAGGAAATTATTTCCGTTGCGTCACTGGAGTTCCCCATAGAACGATTCGCGGCGTGCGCTCCAGCCGTACCCTGCTTGGTCTGCGGGTGCATCATTTCGTACAGTGATTTGCGCTCTGCCAAATGCTCGGCCCGCTCCAGATGGGTCAGATCTGCCCGGCACAAATTTTCGTCGATCTCGGCCAACCGCTGGTCTACATCCGAACCGGTACCAATAGTGGCGGGGATCTCCGTCTTGCCCAGTTGCTTGTACGCCTCCAATCGATGGTTCCCGGCAATTAGGCGAAACAAGTCTGTCTCCTGCCCTTCGTCATCCAATATTGGGCTCACCACGATGGGGTTCATCAGGCCAACCTCTCCAATACTCCCAGCCAACAGCTCCACAGCCTCCCGACGGATCTGCCGCAGACGCTTGCCAACTACGATGTTTTCAATTGGAATCATGTTCATCTCTCGGTATCCTTCCCTCACTGTTCCTGTTGGCCCTTGTGCGGCGTGCCCTTGATCACAATCTCGCGATCTGGATCGACGACATTGATGCGGGTGATGGAATTGCCAGCACAAAAGGCATTCCACGCGACTGCCACGGCCCTGGCCACATAGGCCGGAGTGACCGTTTTGTTCCCCCGAATGAACGGCCCCCGATTGGTGCGGGTCAGATCAACAAACTCATGCAGGATCTTGCGAGGGTCGTTGCTGCGCAGCCCGTCATTCAGGGCCACCTGCCGCCAGAACTCCCGCGCCTTTTTCTCCTGGTAACGGAAGGTGACCAGAGCCACCGACAGGATGGGGGCTTTCGTGAGCAACAGCGCATCCTTGCCACCACCGAGAATGGTCTCGAAAAAAGCGTTGCCTTCTTCTTCCCAGGTCTTTACCTCGGTGAGAACATCCTCCTGGCATCGGCTGTCGGCACGACGGAATCCTCCCTGGATAAACCGCAGCGCCGCCGCTACGTTGGTCGCCTGCTTCAGCGACATCCCGATCTGGTTGTGCAGATCCCTGGCTTTGATGGAATCCATGACGGACCGGGAAAGGTGGTTGTCGTGCCGGGAGTAAAGCTCAGCCACTTCATCCATGGTTTCTGCCACCGAAATCAGTACTGTCAGGGTTGTCGGTACACCCGCCTTCTCGATGGCGGACAATGTGTGCTGGCCGTTGACTAAAAGCTGCTCATTGCGGTACCGGACAAAATGGATCTGAGTACCCTGGATGAACCGCCCAGCATTGATCTCCTGCACCAGGGCATCCCGATGACGGGGGCGCATGGACCGTTGGCGAGAAAAAATGTTGTGCTGGAGCCAATCGCCAGCCACCTCCGGGGTTACCTTGACCTGCTTGTTTGAGTGAATCTGAATCATATGTTTTTCCTCCTTTTGAAAATCCTGGTAAAACCGCACGCCAGGCCCCCAGGAATCAGGCTTTTTGGACCATGAATCCTATGTGTGCGGAACTCGAAACAACGATTAAGACTTATCAAAAACATTCCTGCGCTGCGTGATCTCATACCGCTCTACATCTTCCAACCGGTAAACTATCCGGCCTCCAATTTTGAGATACGGTGGCCCTTTCCCATCGCATCGCCAGTTCTGAAGGGTTTTTGGAGTGATTCTCCACCGCTGCGCAAGATGAAACGGAGTGATATGCTTGATTTCCATGATCTCCTCCAAATTCAGATACCGTGAATTCAAGAGTGCCGTTTCTTCTTGCCACGTTTCTTTTGGTGAAAGGCTGCCAACACCATGCGTAGCCCCATCTCAAGCCCCTTCTGCCGATTGATTTCCCCCTTCTCAAGATCTTGAATCAACTTATCGAAAACTACCGGTTGGCTGTGATGGACTGAATCGTTGTTTGATTCTTGATTATTCAGTCTCTCGCGGTTGCTGTTTGCCATTGGATCCACTCCATCTGTTCTTTGTCGTTGTTTTACTTGCTTTTCTTTTCTTGATCTTGCATCCACTTAATGACCTCGGAACGGGAGTATGCCAAAGAGGTACTCCCTTCAATGATCACTACGGGCGGCCCTTTCTTGCTTTTTCTCCAATTGGTTAAGGTGGCGGCATGGCATCCGATCAGCGCTGCAGCCAACGTAGGAGAGATCAGGTCGTGCATTTTAGCCATCCTTTCACGCAGTTTTTTAGAGAACGCATATTTTCGACATGTAAGCTCAATGAAAAATAAAATGACACGACATCGAAACGATTGTCAATCAGTAATTTTTACTTCTCGAAATTTTTTGTTGATGTTCTTATTTATTGTTTGTAAACAGTATGTTACTATTTTTCATTGGCAGATAAGTCACCAACACCTCAAAATTCGGTAACCATCTGTTAGGCGGACATGAAATTTTCTCTTGCTTGCACGTTGCAAAATATGGCAACATGTTATCGTATCGTAGATGTCGCATCTTGAACATCTGCGTATGGATAGTCACTGTAAGTTTAAAAATATCAACAGAAACAGATTATTGTGACAGGTGTGAGAACATGAGCATTTCAATAGCGGACAGACTGAAAAGCCTCGCAGGCAGTATGAACGGTGTCATTCTGGCATCGTTTTGTAACGTCTCAATCGGCTCCATCAGCAAATATTTGAAAGGTGGAACGCCAGATGTTGAAAATGCAATCAAAATTGCCCGCGCCTTCAACGTCACCTTGGACTGGCTGCTGACCGGACAAGGACCAAAAACTTGGAACAAATCTCACCTGCAACCGAAAGCGTTGCCGCAACCACAACCTGAACCGGAGCCCATCCGACAGTTGGTGCCATCCATTTGTGATAAGCTCCTCGACGACTATGTCTTCATCCCAGGCTACAGCATGGTGTCCGCTGCCGCCGGTGGCGGCACCTACAACGACAACGAGGTAGCTGACGAACAATACGCCTTCCGCAGAGAGTGGGCTGTTTCTGACGCCGGAATCGATCCTGAACGCGCCGCCATCATCCGGGTCGACGGCGACTCCATGGAACCTACCCTCTCCCGTGGTGACGTCATCCTGATTGATCGCCGGCACACTACTTTCTCTCGCGATGCCATCTATGTCTTCCAATGGGAAGAAGGGCTTTTCGTCAAACGAATTCAACGCGCCAATAATAGCTGTTTCGATGTAATATCTGACAACACGGTCTATGACAAAAAAACGCTTACACCTGTCGATCTCGAAAATTTACGTGTCATCGGGCGGGTGATGTGGGTCGGTCGCAGAATGTGATGTGATTTGGAAAACTGGAGAGTGTGGGCCGGGCACAGAATGTAATGTGAGTTGGAAAACGGGAGAGGATCCGATGGACGACGTCATATCACCTAAATTGATTGAGGTGCGAAGAGCCGCCAACCTCACGCAAGAGCAGGTTGCTGAACGCATGGGTGTCCAAAAGCACACGATATCGAAACTTGAAAACAACAAACACTCACCAAGCATTGCAACCTTGAAACGTTATGCAGAGGCTCTCGGTTGCAAACTGAAAATCCAGATGGTGAAAGAGTCTAACCCGTGAACCACCATCCTCGACTGGTAGTAGCGATTTCTTCCCGCGCACTGTTTGATCTGAACGACAGCCATGAAATTTTCATGCGCGAAGGCTTCGACGTCTACAGGCAGCACCAAATTGACCGAGAAGCTGAAGCTCTATTACCAGGTGTCGCCTTTCCGGTGGTCAAAAAGCTGCTCGCCTTGAACAACAACCCGTTGGCTTCACGGCTGGTCGACGTCGTTTTACTCTCTCGCAATGCTGCCGATACCGGGTTGCGGGTGCTGCGATCAGTTGAGCACCACAAACTGGATGTCGAACGAGCTGTGTTCACCGGTGGGGCACCCGTACATCCCTATGCCGCCGCCCTGGAAGCCACTTTGTTCCTCTCCACCGAACATGAAGACGTGGTGGCCGCTCTGGATGCCGGTGTCCCCTCCGCCCTGCTGTTGACTTCGACCACAACGGATAACTCCTCAGAGCAGTTGCGCATTGCCTTCGACGGCGATGCCGTGCTTTTCTCCGACGAGTCAGAACGAATCTACCAACAGGAAGGGTTGGAAGCCTTTAACCGCCACGAAAAAGACGCCGCCGATATCCCGCTCCCCGGCGGCCCTTTCCGTCCCTTCCTGGCAGCACTACACAACATCCAATCGCTCTTTCCCTCCGAGAAATCACCCATCCGTACCGCTCTCGTCACTGCACGAGGTTCACCAGCCCACGAACGAGTGGTCCGAACTCTGCGTTCGTGGAATATCCGCATCGATGAAGCCTTCTTCCTTGGCGGCCTGCCTAAGGGCGAATTCCTGCGCCAGTTTAAAGCCGACATTTTCTTCGACGATCAACAAAGAAACTGCGAGTCTGCCCGCAAACATGTTGCCACCGGTCATGTCCCCAATGAGGCTCTGCACGAATGATGGATTCCCTGACCATTCTCAAATGGATTGGTACCGCTACCGGCGTCTTGGGAGCCCTGCTCGTCGCTTTGCATATTCCCCAATCAGGCTATGGATTCTTGCTCTTCCTGGTCTCCTCAACCTCTTGGTTCGTGGCTGCCTACCGCATGCGCGAATTCAGTCTGATGTTCCTCCAGGGAGTATTTACCGTGATCAATCTGATCGGCGTCTGGCGTTGGCTTTTCACTATCTGATCGCCATTATCCCAAAACCTCCCTGTTTATCCCGGTAAGGAATTTGTGATCCCGCAATCACATCAATAAGACAAAAACACTTACATTCCTTCTTCTCGGCGATTATTCTTGCTCTCGAATTCTCGAAGTCGAAACTGATTTCTATGGAGAGCACGAACCCTATGAACACCCCTCCCCACCCCGACACCATGACTCCCGCCGCCCGCCTCACCGAAGTCGGCACCCTCCTCGCCACCGGCATCAAACGCCCAATACGGATGGAGTTGCTGAACAACATGATAAAAGATGAACAACCAATAAATGGCAACTTTTACAGTCAGATGGTGAAAAGCATGCCAGCCGCAATACAACCAAGATGCCCAACATGCCCAACATGCCCAACATGCTCAACATGCTCAACATGCTCAACATGCTCAACATGCTCAACATGCTCAACATGCTCAACATGCTCAACATGCTCAACATGCTCAACATGCCCAAGATGCGCCAAGCACATGGAGACGGCCAAATGAACCCCCCTCCCCACCCCGACACCATGACTACCGCCGCCCGTCTCACCGAAGTCGGCACCCTCCTCGCCACCGGCCTCCGCCGCTACAAAGAAAAAGAGAAACTGGAGAACTTCCACCTTGATAACTCGCCAGACCAATGGCCTCATGGTCGAAAATCCAAAAGGAAAACAGGAGAAAAACCATGAATATCGATGTGTTGAAACAAGTGGCGATGTTGCCAGAAATGAGCGCCGAGGAACTGAAACGGATGTGGAAAAGCATCTGCCACTCGGAACCGCCTCCGCACAATCGCGCCTTTCTGGTCAAGAGATTGGCCTACCGCATCCAAGAACTGGCACACGGTGGCCTGTCGGCGCAGACGGAAAAGCGGTTGGAGCGATTGGCGGTTGATGATGCGCTGCCGGAAAAACGTAAAGTGGCTGGCGATCGTTTGCTGACTGGCACCCGCCTGGTGCGCGAATGGAAGGGTGCTGAGCATTGCTGCACGGTACTCGACGATGGCTTTGAATATCTTGGCCGGCGCTATGGCAGTCTGTCGGCGGTTGCAACGGCCATTACAGGGACAAAGTGGAGTGGCTTCACATTTTTTGGCCTCAAGAAACAAGGAGAAAAGTAATGTCAAAACCTAACCAACAAGTCATCCCAAAAATCCGTTGCGCCATCTATACCCGCAAATCCACGGAAGAGGGTTTGGACATGGACTTCAACAGCCTGGACGCGCAACGCGACTCCTGCGAGGCCTACATCGCCAGCCAGAAAAATGAAGGCTGGATCCTGACACCCGATCGCTACGACGACGGCGGCTTCTCCGGCGGCAACGTGGAACGGCCCGCCCTGAAACGGTTGATGGCGGACGTAGAATCTGGCAAAATCAACATGATCGTCCTCTACAAATTGGATCGCCTCACCCGCTCCCTGCTCGACTTCGCCAAGCTGGTTGAGGCCTTCGACCGCAAAGGCGTCTCTTTCGTATCGGTAACGCAACACCTAAACACCAGCACCTCCATGGGACGGCTCACCATCAACATGATGATGGCGTTTGCGCAGTTCGAGCGCGAAATCGCGTCAGAGCGCATCCGGGACAAATTCGCCGCCAGCAAAAAACGCGGCATGTGGATGGGTGGCCACCCTCCTCTCGGCTACGACGTCCTGGATCGCAAGCTGGTGATCAACGAAGCCGAAGCTGAAACGGTGCGCACCATTTTTCACCGCTTCATTGCCACCGAATCCGTCATCCTGCTGCTGAAGGAGTTGACTGCGCAGGGTGCAACCGGCAAATTCGGCAGGCCGTTCGATAAAGGTGCCATCTATCGTATTCTCGGCCACCACGTCTACGTCGGTGAGGTGGCCTACCAAGGCGAGATCTACGTCGGCGAGCACCAAGCCATCCTTGACCGGGAGACCTGGGAAAAAGCACGCACCATCCTGGCCATCAATAACCGCCAAGGCGACAAAGGCAAACGGGTGCAGTCTCCCACCCTGCTCAAAGGCATCATTCGCTGCCAGCACTGCAACCGCGCCATGAAGCCCACTTTCACCCACAAAAATGGCCGCCAGTACCGCTACTACACCTGCCAAGCCGTCGCCAAAGGCGGTGCCGATACCCCCTGCAACGTGCGCAACGTGGCCGCCGGTGAGATCGAGGCGGTGGTGATGTCGCAAGTACGCAGCATGATCAGCTCGCCAGAAGTCATTGTCAATACCTGGGAAGCCAACGATCAAATCCACGAACGGGATGTGGCCGATGCGCTCCGGCGGCTCGATCCGGTGTGGGATGAGTTGTTCCCGGTCGAACAGCAACGGTTGGTGGAATTGCTCGTCTCCAAGGTGGATGTCAGCAAAACCGGCGTCAAAGTGCACCTGCGTGCCGAAGGCATCGACACTCTGGCGCGGGAACTGAACGGCGTTCGCAACAGTACGGAGGCGGCATGAGCACGATCAACGCAGAATGGAGCCGTGACGGCACAGAGATCATCGTCACCATTCCGATGTCTCTGCGGCGGCGCAGTGGCCGGAAAAGTATCATTTTCCCGGAAGGCGTCGAACTGCCGTCTGCATCGGCCAGGGACGAGACGCTGGCAAAATTGGTGGCAAAAGCCCATCTCTGGCTTCGGCAATTGGAGAGTGGTAAAGTGACTACCATCTCGGAACTGGCTGAGCGGGAGAATCTGGACAACTCCTATGTTGCCAAGGTAATGCGGCTGACTCTGCTGGCTCCAGATATTGTGGAGCGGATTTTAGACGGCACGCAGCCGGATGTGATGAGCTGGCGGGAGTTGGCCAAGCCGTTTCCGGTGGAGTGGGAAAGGCAGAGGGAGAGGTGGAGGGTGGGGTGAGTGCCACTGGCAGAGAGGGAAACATGCACCTAGTCTACATCATCGGCTGTTTCAATCCACGCCCCCGCGAGGGGGGCGACTGTCCGGGCCTCCCCGACCGCAAGACCAGATGAGTTTCAATCCACGCCCCCGCGAGGGGGGCGACCACTGCGGATGGCGCTCCGTGGCGGATATGAATGTTTCAATCCACGCCCCCGCGAGGGGGGCGACGAGAGGATCCGCATTCTTCTTGATGATAATGCTGTTTCAATCCACGCCCCCGCGAGGGGGGCGACCACTTTGACAATGGCCATGCTCGGATTGTTGGTGTTTCAATCCACGCCCCCGCGAGGGGGGCGACACCTATCAGCAAAAAGAGCACAAGAAAAAAAGTGTTTCAATCCACGCCCCCGCGAGGGGGGCGACGATCGGCCACCTCTCAACCCCTGGAATCTCCATGTTTCAATCCACGCCGCCGCGATGGGGGGGGGGGACGAGAAT
>PDZU01000169.1 GCA_002753095.1 Magnetococcales bacterium | reverse complement strand
GTCATGCGTTGCGTGATACGTTGGCGGATATTCTGTCCCGCTTGACACACACCCCGATCCCCACCCCGACGGAACAGATCGAGGCGGCCCGTATTGCCAGCGGTGGTTGATTTTTTGTTATTTTCTGCAGAAGTCTGCCGGAGTTGACCCGGATGGAGGCTTCACTGGAGGAACTTCTGCAGCACATCAGTCGGCAGACGCCGTTGCCCGTGCAGTTGGGATTGCAACGGGTGACGGCTTTGCTTGACGCCCTTGGTCAACCGCAAAAAAATCTACCCATCATTCATGTGGCAGGCACCAATGGCAAAGGGTCGGTGCTGGCCTTTCTGGAGGCGGTGTTGCTGGAGGCGGGTTTTCGGGTGGGTATGTATACCTCGCCCCACCTGCAGTGCCTTAATGAGCGTTTTCGCTGGCAGGGGCAGGCGGTGGACGATGCCACGCTGAGCCGATTGCTTGCGATGTTGTTGCAGCGTTTTCCAGAGCATCGGGCGACTTTTTTTGAGTGGTTGACGGTGTTGGCTTTTGTCCTGTTTCATACGCAAGGGGCCGCAGAACAGGATGCCGGGCACCCGGCCATTGTCTTGCTGGAGACCGGTTTGGGCGGGCGTCTGGATGCCACCAATGTGGTTGAGCCGATTTTGACTCTGTTGACTCGGATAGACTGGGATCATACCGACTATCTGGGGACAAGTTTGGCCGCCATAGCCAGGGAAAAGGCGGGTATCTTCAAGAAGGGTGTGCTGGCGTGTACGGTACGGCAAACGGAGGAGGTGCAGGAGGTACTTGCACAGGAGGCGCGTCGTGTCGGGCTCTATTTGCGGGTGCAGGGGCAGGATTTTGACCATTCCCGCGTGGTCTCCTCTGGAGAGTGGCTGTTTCGGGATGGTTGGCCTGTTTTGCATCTGCCTGCACCGGGCTTGCCAGGGTTGCATCAATATGATAATGCTGCCGTGGCTGTCGCTGCCTTGCGCCACTTGCAACGCCAGCAATGGCCGATCGCCGACCAGGATATGCAAAGGGGCATCGCCAAGGCGCATTGGCCCGCCCGTCTGGAACGGTTTTGCTTGCCTGACCATCCCGCCTTGACCATTTTACTGGACGGGGCCCACAATCCTTCTGGTTGTCAGGTGTTGGCCGAGTATCTGGCCGTCGTGCCGGGTCGGGTTACCTTTCTTTTTGCCGCTCTGCGTGATAAACCGATTGCAGCCATGGTCGCCCTCTTGGCACCCCATGCGGAGCGGGTTTTTACGGTGGCGGTTGGTGGGGAACGCGCCCTATCCGCACCAGAGTTGGCACTCTTTTGGCAGGAGCATGCCTGTCCGGCAACACCTTGTGCCGACCCGGAAGAGGCGTTGCAACAGGCTTTGGCCGCCACACCGGTGGGGTATATTGTCGTCTGTGGTTCGCTCTATTTGGCTGGGCAGATACGCGGTTGTCTGTTGCGTTGCATGGGAAAATAATGACAGCCCTGGCGGGGTTATGCTAGAGTGACACGCTCCAAAGGCTGACACAGGAAATTTGTTCATTTTTTGTCAGGGTATTCCATGGTTGAACGGCTGACATTGACCCAAGAAAGGGTGGGCTGATGGTTCCGAAACGGTGCAAATCTGCTGCCTGTTGGCCGTACTCGCGCAAGGGTCAGCCGCTGTTACGCCTCCTTTCTCTTTTTTGTTTGCTGGCTGGTGGTGGCATGCCCCTCGTTGCCGATGCAGCGAGCAGTAAACAAAGAGCCAATACCAAACAGGAAAAAAAAGCCCCGGTCGATGTGGAAGCCGATGGTCTGGACATTGACCAAAACAACCGCATCGTCACGGCCAAGGGCAACGTGCGTTTGGTGCAGACCGGTGTTCTAGAGTTGCGGGCCGATCAGGCCCAATATCGTGTCAACGAGAGTCAACTCGAAGCCTCAGGTCGGGTGCAACTGGTACGACGGGGGGATATTTTCAAGGGAGACAAACTCTCCTTTGATTTTGACAACGCGGTTGGCACACTGGAAAAACCGGACGTCAACCTCAGCGGTCCGGGCGGTTTGATCACAGCCGATCAGGCCAGTTTTCGCAGTGAGGGGGAGGGGCGGGAGTTCATCCATCTACAAAATGCCAGCTTTACCAACTGTGATTGTGCAGATCCGCCCTGGCATCTCACCGCGCCGGAGGTGGAGGTGGATCGGGCCAATAATCGCATTACTGGCAAGAATGTGCGCTTGTATGCGGGGGATGTGCCGGTGATGCTGCTGCCTTGGTGGCGACAACCGCTGCTGCCGATTCGTGAAAGCGGGTTTTTGATGCCCTCATTTCGGGCCAGCCATAACGGTTTTGAGTTTGAACAACCCTATTATTGGAATATCTCTCCCAATCGGGATGCCACGGTCGCGGTCCGGGAGATGACGCGGCGTGGGGTAATGGGCAGTGGGCAGTTGCGCTATCTGGAGCCCGATTATCATGGCCAGTTGGATTTCAAGGGTGTTTACGATACCTCAAATGAAGAGTATCGGGGATTGATGCTTTTCAATCATAAACAGAAAATGGATGACTGGCAGTTCAAGGCCCACCTTGAGGGCAGTCGAACGCGTGATTTTATTAATGATTTTGAACAGAAACTGGTTGAGCCTTCCACGCGGCGCATGGAGTCTGTTGCCATGGCGGAACGGTTCTGGAATACCGGACATGGTTTTTCCCAAGTCCAGACAGGCATCAATTGGTATCAGGATCTGGAACAGAAGGATGATGACAAAACGGTGCAGAATCTGCCGTTCCTGTATGCCAGTGATAGTCGTTTACTCAACAGCGTGCCGTTGACCGAGCAGGCACTGCCTCTGGATTGGGGGCGCTGGCGCCTGGACAGTGAAGCGCGCTTGGATAATTTTTATCAATTGGCGGGAGACATTACCCAACGTCTGGATGTGAGCCCCACATTGCATTTTGAGAGACCGCTTGCCATCGGTCGGGCCAGTGCCACCTTGGGTGTGCGGGAGACGGCCTATCTGCTCAGAGGGGATCCCAACCTGACCGGTACCGATCGCAACGAGACCCTGCACCGGGAGTCGGCCATGGCCAGCCTGCGTCTTGATTCCGTCTTAAGCCGCAATTACAGTAACGGCATACTGCATACAGTGGAGCCTTCGGTACAGTATGTGATCAACAAGGTGACCAAGCAGGACAGTTTGCCCAATTATGATGCCAGTTTGCGTAATTTTACCACGACGGGTATTTTTGCCCAGAACCTGTTTTCTGGCACAGATCGCATCAGCGATGTGCAGTGGGTCAACTATAGTCTGCGTTCGCGGATATTGCGGCATCAGCAAGAGGAAAATGCTTTTTGGGACCATATCCTGTTGACCATCG
>PDZU01000074.1 GCA_002753095.1 Magnetococcales bacterium | reverse complement strand
AGAGCGGCTTATTTTTTTTTTTTTTTAACTCAACGCCGAACATCTGGTGCGTTTCCCCCTGGCCGATCTGACCATCGACTCTGCCCCGTATGGTTCGCATACCACCGCCTCCGATGCCCTGTGGATGGGGGTACCGGTTTTGACCCTGGTCGGTTTGGGCTTTGCCGCGCGGGTCTGCGGCAGTCTGGTCCACGCCGCCGGCCTGGAAGAGTTGATCTGTCATGATGCCGCCAGTTATGTGGCCAAAGCGGTCGAACTGGGGCGCAATCGGGAGAAGCTGTTGCAGTACCGCCAATTTTTGGCAGAAAACCGGGACCGTTGCACCTTGTTCGATACGCCCCTGCTGGTACGCAGCCTGGAGGCGCTTTATGCCAGCATGTGGCAAGCCTTCCGCCAGGGCCGTCTGCCCCGACCGGATCTTTCCAACTTGGGGATTTACCAAGAGATTGGCATTGAACGGGATCAGGGCGGCACCGGCATTGCTAGCGCGGCAGACTATCATGCCGACTATCTGGCCCGACTGCGCGCCAAAGATCGCTACAGCTATATTCGCCCCGACCGGCGCCTGTGGCAGGGGGAGAAGGCATGACGACACGTTTTGCAAAAAGACAACTTTGTCCTGTAACTCAAGAATGGTAAGATAAACTGGCTTTTATTGAGAAACTCTTCTACAGCACTTCTCCATACGCATTCTGCTCTGGAGCAGCGGCATACAGATAAAGGAGAGAGCATGTTGCGCTGCGGCGTACTATCCATTCTGACGGCACTGCTGATGGTCATCGCTGTGCCGATGCCGGTCCATGGCCGCAGCGGGCTGCCTGCCATCCTGCAGGGACCGCCCTTCACTCCCCCGGAGGAGAGGGCCCAAAAACCGGAGGAGTGGCAACGACAGCCCATCCGTTATACCCCGCAGGATGCCGGAGCCGAGGTGGTGGTGCTGCTGGATCAAAACAACTTTCCCGGTTTGTTGCCATTGATTCAGGCATATGCCCGCACACAGAATCTTCCGGTTGTGGTCCGGGAGGGTACGTGTGGCCCAGCCATTGAGGGCTTGCACCGCAAGGAGGTGGATATTGGCGGCTCCTGTTGTCCTCCGGCGGCGGTGGATCGTCTGCCCGGTTTGGACTGGCACACCATCGGCATTGCCCCTCTGGCCATTCTGGCCAACGCGGCAGATCCCATTGAACAATTGAGCAGTGCCGAAGTGCGCGGCATTTTTCGCGGTCAGTGGCACCGTTGGTCACAGGTACCCTCGGTGGGCCACAAGTTTGACAAAAACGTCCTGATTCAACCGATCATCCGCTTTCACTGCAAACCCCGTCCCGGCCATTGGCGGCTTATTTTGGACAACAAGGAGCTTTTTTCCAGCCGGGCCAACGAGGTGGGCAGCATGCTGGATATGGTCAACAACATTGCCAAGCGGCGCGGCACTTTGGGTTATGAAGAGAACTGGCACACCATCAACCAACCCCGTTTCAGGGAGAGTGTTCGCACCATCGCCGTGGATGGCCATCACCCCCAGGATCGCGATGCACTGCTGGGCGGTCACTATCCTTTTTATTTCACCTATAACATCTCCACCTGGAGCAGTCCGGTAACGGGCAATGCCAAAGCGGCGCAGCTGGTCCAATACCTGATCGACAATGCCGACAAGATTGCGCCCGACTATCATGTTGTTTCTGCCCGCGCCCTGCGCCAGCAAGGCTGGCAGTTCAATGGAGATGAACTGGTTGGCGCACCAAGCTGGATCAAGGCCAACGCACAACCATGAAACCTTGGCACTCTCTCTGGCGGGCCACTTCTCTGACCGGCAAAGCGGCCATCATCACCATTCTGGTCGGCGGCCTCTTTTTAAGCGCTGTTGATTATTGGCAAACCATTCAGATTCGTGCCACCTTTCACAACCGTTTGCTGCACGAATTGGAGAGCCAGGCGCAACGGGATCGTCTGCTGTTTGATCAATATTTTCATGCACAGGAGCAACTGGTACAACTCTTTGCACAGCGTACCGCGCTGCACCATTATGTAGGCGGCCAAAGCGACACTTGGCAAATGGAGACGGCGCCAGTGCTGCAATGGAACGAAGAGAATCCCCCACCCTGGTTGCCGCCCCGCTCCTTGATGCGCAACATGATGGCCGCAACCTATATACTGCTGTTCAACAAAGAGCGCCACCTGCGCGAAATTTTTACCCAACAGGAGGAGCAGCCAGCGCTGTCGGCCTTTTTGCGGCAGCGGATACGCGAACTTGACCCGGAGGCGGAGGCCAACCATGTGGTCCGGGATCCCAACGGGATGATCTATTTGATTTCGGCGGGCCATATTCGCGATAACAAGGATCAAATATCGGCCACCGTGGCCATGGTGGCCCCCATCGATGATGCATTTCTTTCCATTTTTCACACCACGACCGAGGCCAACAACATTGTCGTGCTGATCAACGGGATCGGCGAGCAGGTGATTGCCAGCAGTCGCCCGGATCGGGCTGCGGTTGGTCAAAGTCGGGCACAGTTGGAAAAAGAGAACATTCTCTTTGGCAAATTGCTGGATTATGGTTCGGTGGTCCAATTGCCGATCCATTTTATCAGCATGGTTCCGCTGGCCGATGTGGATGTACTGAGCCATGGAGTGATTCAAAACATTCGCCATCAATTTATTTTAGGCTATGGTATTCTGGCACTGTTATTGTTGACGATTGTGATCATAATCATCCATAAAGTGCAATCTGCGACAGAGCAGATGATTGATATTACTGTACAACAATTAGGCTTGCAACCCCAGCAACAGCAGCATGGCGACCAGTTGTATCTGATCGAGCAGCAACTGCACTGGATGACCGCTGAAATTCTCCATTCTCGACAGCAGGAACAGGCGCGACAAGAGGAGTTGCAGCAGAGCAACGCCTCGTTGCGGGCTTCGTTGCAGACCATTCAGCAGGCGCACGAGCGGTTGGTGGCCTCGGAAAAACTGGCCTCGTTGGGCAGTCTGGTAGCGGGTGTGGCCCATGAGATCAACACGCCGGTAGGTACGGGCATCACGGCGGCCTCGTTTCTGGAGAGCAAGTGTCGCGAGTATGCCGCACGGTTGCAGGATGCGCCCCCCAGTCTGGCCGAGTGGCAGCAGTTGTTTCAGGATTTGCAGGAGTCGGCGCAGATGGTTTTAAGCAATCTGCTGCGGGCGGCGGAGTTGGTGCGCAGTTTCAAGCAGATTGCCGTGGATCGCACCCAGGAGGAGCGGCGTCTGTTTGCGCTGCACGAATATCTGCAACATGTCTTGCGCAGTCTGCACCCTATGCTGGTGCGCGGTCGCCACAGCATCACCATGCATTGTCCGGGGGAAATTTTGCTCGACAGCTATCCCGGTTCCCTCTCGCAGATTGTCACCCATTTGGTGGTCAACTCCTTGATGCATGCCTTTCGAGAAGGGGAGGCAGGCAGCATGACCATCGAGGTGGTGCAGCGCACCCATGCCATCCATTTGTATTATGCGGATGACGGTTGCGGCATGAGCGAAGAGGAGCATCGGCGCATTTTTGAGCCCTTTTTTACCACCGCCCGCCATCGGGGAGCCATTGGTCTGGGTCTGCCGGTGGTGCATAATCTGGTTACCCGCAGTCTGCAGGGGGCCATTTTTTGTGACAGCGCTCCCGGCCAGGGCACCCGCTACGAAATCATCATTCCGCAACAGAAAAATCTGTAACAAATCCCCTAATTCCGACGGTTTTCGGTTGCTTAAAGCGGTCATTTCATGGTCGAATGGCGATTTTTAACGAACATCAGGCTTAGCCACTGGTCTCAGCCAGTTTCAGGAGTTGTCATGGATTCGCAACTGAAAAACAGCGCACTGCAATATCACCGCATGAAACCTGCCGGCAAGATGGCGGTAGTTCCCACCAAACCGTTGAGCACGCAGCGTGATCTCTCCTTGGCCTATTCGCCGGGGGTATCTGCTGCCTGCGAGGCGATTGTGGCGGACAGCGCCCAAGCGGCAGAATTGACCGGGCGGGCCAATCTGGTCGCGGTGATCAGCAATGGTACTGCTGTTTTGGGGCTGGGGGCGATTGGTCCATTGGCGGGCAAGCCGGTCATGGAGGGCAAGGCGGCCCTGTTTCGCAAATTTGCCGGGATCAATGTGTTTGATCTGGAGATTGACGAAACCGATCCAGAGCGTTTTGTGGAGATTGTCGCCAGTCTGGAACCCACCTTTGGCGGCATCAATCTGGAGGACATTCGGGCGCCGGAATGTTTCATCATTGAGGAGCGTCTGCGTGAGCGGATGAAGATTCCCGTTTTTCACGATGACCAGCATGGTACGGCCATTGTGGTGGCGGCAGCGGTATTGAATGCGCTGACTCTGGTGGACAAGAAGCTGGAGGAGATTCAAGTAGCGGTCTCTGGGGCTGGGGCGGCGGCCATTGCCTGTTTGAATCTACTGGTAGAGTTGGGCCTGCCGAAAGCGCATATTCGGGTAGCGGATTTAAAGGGGGTTTTGCATACCGGGCGTCAGGATTTATCCTGCGAGCAGGCGCGCTACAACACCAGCGGTCCGTGCCGGAGCATTGCCGAGATTCTGCATGGTGCGGATCTGTTTTTGGGTCTTTCTGGGCCCAAGGCGATCAACCCGGAGATGGTGGCCAGCATGGCGGCCAATCCGATCATTATGGCTTTGGCCAATCCCACGCCGGAGATTTATCCGGCGGAGATTCGGCAGGTACGTTCTGACGCCATCATTGCGACCGGGCGCAGCGATTATCCCAATCAGGTCAACAATGTGCTCTGTTTTCCTTTTTTGTTTCGCGGGGCGTTGGATGTCGGGGCCACCTGCATCAACACGCCGATCAAGGTAGCCTGTGTCAGGGCGATTGCCAATTTGGCCAGGGAGGCGGTACCGGAGGCGGTGGCCATCGCCTATTCCGGGGAGAATTTGCATTTTGGCCCGGACTATCTGTTGCCGAAACCTTTTGATCCTCGGTTGATTGTCGAGGTAGCGTTGGCCACGGCGCAGGCGGCGATGGCGAGTCAGGTAGCGACCCGTCCCATTGTGGATCTGGAGAGTTACCGGCAGCAACTGAGTGAATTTGTCTTTCGTTCCGGGCAGGTGATGCGCCCCATTTTTGAGCGGGCCAAGCGCCATCCGCAAAAACGGGTAGCGCTGGCGCACGGGGAGGAAGAGCGGGTGTTGCATGCGGCCAACGAGATGATTGAGGAGGGCATTTGTCGACCGATTCTGGTGGGGCAACGGGCGGTGATCATGGAACGGATCCAGCAATTGGGTCTCAACATGGCCTGTGATCGGGATTTTGAGGTGATGGATATTGCTGATGATCCGCGTATCAAGCAGTTGTGTGATGAGTACCATCAGATCATGGAGCGCAAGGGGGTGACGCCGGGTTTGGCGCGGCGGGCTTTGCAGCGTTCCACCTCGTTGACGGCGGCCTTGTTGACGCGGCGTGGCGATGCGGATGCCATGTTGTGTGGTGCGGTTGGACAGATTCGCAGCCATTTGCGCACCATTCGGGATATTATTGGCCGGGCTGAGGGGGTCCGTTTTTTCAGTGCTTTGAGTGGGGTTATTCTCGACTCTGGGACATTTTTCATTTCTGACACCAACGTAATCGCCGATCCCACGGTGGAGCAGTTGGCGGAGATGACCATTCGGGCGGCGCGGCAGTTGCGGCGTTTTGGTTTGACGCCGCAGGCGGCGTTACTCTCTTCTTCCAGTTTTGGTTCTTACCGGGCGGACCACACCACGAAGATGCGGGATGCGTTGGCGTTGATTCACAAGATGGCGCCGGAGTTGGAGGCTGAGGGGGAGATGCGGGCGGATGCGGCGCTGTCGGAGGAGATTCGCCATGCCATGTTTCCCCGTTCTCGTTTAAAGGGTCGGGCCAATTTGTTGATCATGCCCAATCTGGATGCGGCCAACATTTCCTGTGACATGTTGTTGACGTTGGGGAATGGGGAGCGGATTGGTCCGATTTTGTTGGGACCGGCCTTGCCGGCGCATGTGATGATACCCACGGTGAGTGTGCGTGGTTTGGTGAACATGGCGGCCTTTGCGGTGGTGCAGGCCCAGGAGCTTCAGGAAGAGAGCATGAAGCAGGCAAACAGGCTAAACACAATAAAGATTTAAAATCTTTATCAATTTCTGCGGGGTCCAGGGGCGATCATCGCCCCTGGCGGGTGCAGGGCGGAGCCCTTGCGTGTCATGGCGCGCTTTTACCGAAGCAGATTTAGGCTTGCCTAAATCTGCGCAGCGCGCCCCAATCTGTGCCCCGCAGGGGCACGCTTTGGGAGGGCGGAGCCCGACATGCACTGTGACGCGTCGGGGGCACTGCGAAAAAACGCAGGGGTAGGCATTCTGGCCATTGTCTGCAAGGTTGTTGACTTTTCCATACTGTGACAAGGCATTCATCCAGCCAAGCGTTCAGCTTTTACGCTTGTGCGTCGTCTTGCTGCGACGCTTGAATCTTTTCCCAAATTGGCTGCAGCAGAACATCGTCTGGCGCCACCCCGGCATCGTGGCAACGAGCAAGGTAGTCGTTGCATATATAAATCATCTGATCTCTGTACGCCTGGGGCATAGCGATAAAACAGGGAGAGAGCAGTTCCACGGCTTTCTGTGCAGCGGCGTGGGCTTCCGCGTGTCGGTCCATGGCATGCAAACGGTCACTGAATACGTTGAGGGAATTGGCCAGATTGGGTTGATGGGTGTCGGGACGGCGGGCAGCCAGTTCTTTCCAAATTTCCACTGCCTCCTTTGTGGCTTGCAGCGCCTCTTCATGACGCTCATAATCGGCCAGAAGACATCCCAAATTATGTAGGGATGAAGCCAGATCGGATCGATAGACATCGGGATGGCGGTCAGCCAGTTCTCGCCGGATTTCCACCGCTTCCTCTATGGCCTGCATCGCCTTATCATGGTGACCAAGATTGGCTTGTCGGTTCCCCAAGTTGTTGAGAAACATAGCGAGCCTGGATTGATAATCGTCTTTTTTGTAGCAGCCTGCCAGTGTTCGCCAAATCTGCAGCGCCTCCTCTGTGGACTGCAGCGCCTCATTGTGGTGGCCAAGATCGTCTTGTCGATTCCCCAAATTGTTGAGTAACTTGGCCAGATCTGGTCGGTAGACGTCTGGCTGGCAGGCGGCCAGTTCTCGACAGATCTCAACCCCCTCCTCTGTGAGCTGCAGAGCCTTTTCACTGCGACCGAGAGCATTCAACGACACACCCAAGTTACTCAAAGTCACCGCCACAAGGGGGTGATTTCTCCCCCGTTGCCCTTGTTTTATCTCTTCTCGCAATCGAATGATCATTGACTGCAGCACCTCCGGAGCCAACTCTTTCATGGCAATGGAAGTCAATGGCATGGCATCGGAAAGCTCAATAACCTGCTCCAAGGAGAGCTCAGGACGACGGATAAGTCGCGCCAGCCAGTTAATGGGTTGGTTGTATTGCTCCGGGTGGGAGGGATCGGTATAGTCCTGAACGCAGCGAACCAGAAATTCTGCCGTCTTCTGTGAAACAAGATCAAAGGTCCGGGCGACGGTGGGAAAGTCTTCCACCTTAAAAAGGGTCAGGAGAACCGCCTCCCCCAACAGATCCGGCAGGATGGGAGCGATAGATCCGTCCTGCCCAGGGAGGGCCTCATGAAGCCAATTGGCAAAGGCACCCGGATCCCCGGCGCTGGGATACCCCAAAGCCTTCTTTTCCTTTTTCACCAAGGTCATGATATGTTGCTTTGACAGCCCCCCAGCCAAGGTGGCACACGCAGCCAAACGGCACAGCACCTCTGCCCGTTCTTTACGCCTACCGGCAAAGCGCCGCAACCGGGTAATCTCCCTTGCAGCCATCTGCATCACCAGTTCGGTCCGACTGAAGGAAAGCAGGGTGGACAGATTGACCTTGGCCGCGAGCAGAGCGGCCATGATCAGGAAAAGAGGCTCACCACCCCAGGAGAGATTTTCCAGTTGTCCATTGAACTGGGGATCATCCGGCAGCGTCAGACCACCCCCGCGTGCTGCGAGGACAGCGGACAAAATCTCCCGCCGTGTCTGCAATACGGTCAATTTTGACAATATGACCGGTTGTGCAGGATTGAGCAGTTTCTGCAGCGCACGGTTATCCGCGTCACTGCCTGGGGCATTGAACACCATTTCCCACCACCCCTCACCGAGCTGGGCATGGCGCTCCAGGAGGAGAATGCGCAGGGCAATGGGATTATCGCTCTGTTCCGTCAGTCGCAAAAGCCACGTATGCAGCTCTTTGGCGGCAAAGGCGGCATAATCGATCACCAACAGCGTCGGCTGATAACAACGCCACACGGCGGAATTGCCCAAAATTTGCTGCAAGGCATCCTGCTTCAGGAACCCGGCATCCCACTCCTTTTCTGCCGCCCAGCGGCAGAGATCCCAGGCCAAGCGGGTCTTGCCGCTCCCCCCGGTGGCGACAAGTACCCGCACGGAGATACCCTGCCCCTGCAGCAGCCATGTTTGCAGATCCTTGAACATTTCCTCCCGCCCCAGCAGCGGGATATGGGGATAGCAGGGATCCATCCAATCCCGATCATCCTGGGGAATCTGATCCCATTTTTTGGGACGTTGCAAGCGGGGCGCATGCAGGGCCTCGTGTGGCCAAATCTGCAAAAATTCCGGCAAGCCGAAAGACCGAATGGCTATCTCTGGATTTTCAGCCTGCAACTTTTCGATCTCGGCCGAGGCGTTGGTAGCAAACCCACCCACCAAATTATGGACAAAGCACCAGCGCTGCATGGTGGGTGCATCATATTTTTCCTTAGCCTTCTTAAAATCAGAACGGATTTTATTGCGTTGTGCATCCACCTTCGCCCGTCCATCCAAAGCGCCATAACAGGCGAAAACCTCTTTTTTTGAAGCAAGATAGCCGTCATACCCTTGATCCCCAAATCGACCATGGGGACGCAAGCGTTGAAAGTCCGAACCGTAATGGTTCTCCATGAGCGCGGAGAATCGGGCCTGGAAAGCGTCACCAGCCAATTTTAGCAGTTGGGCATAGACCCGGTCACATTGCTCGTCGGTAAACATAATCGAAGTTCCTTGAGTTGAAATTCATGCAACAAGGATAATCTGTTCTGGGAGTAATTGTCAATTCATATTTTTGTAATAATTCTTTTTATTGTTGATTGCAAATGGTGAAGAACACCCCCCAATACCGGCCTTAACACTTTGCAAAGCTGTTGACTTTGCCCCAGCAAAAAAGGGATGATGAGGCAGACATAGATCACGAGAGGAACAGGGCGATGACCAGCACGGCATTCGATCCACTGAAATGTACGGAGCAACTCAAGCAGGCGGGCTTCTCGGAAGAGCAGGCCAAGGGTCAGACATAAGCAATGTTGCAGCGATTCCGGCAACTGGATGCCCGTATTGAAGAGCAGTTCGCCCGACGGGAGCGAATAGCCGATGATCGTCTGGAGTCGTGGGCGGAGAAAAATGAACAACAGATCCAATCCCGCCTGGATGGTTTGGCGACCAAGCAAGAGTTGGAAGCCAAATTAAAAGAACTTGAACTGCGCATGGTGATCAAGATGGGGGCCATGATTTTGGCCAGCGTCGGGATGATTGTTGGTTTGCAGCGTGCTTATCCCACCCCGGTGCAACTGGTCAACACCCCCCAGGAGATGCACCTTGCCCGCTCCGGTGCCTGCCGTACCTCCTCCGGCCCGATAGCCTACCCTTCTTGTTTTTCGATGATTTTTTTGCCACCCATGATATTACCCATGATGAACTTCAAATACAATTTTTGATTTCATGAACCAAGTGTGACGAGAAAAGGGGGGATATAGCCTGCCGATTGCCCCCGGTCAACACCTTCACATGGCCAATGGAGTGACAAGCCTGTTGACTTTGCCATGATGAAAAGTGGATGATGTGGCGGACTGGGTATGCACAAGGGAGAAAGCAATGACAACCACCACATTTGACACCATGGCTTACGCCAAACGGTTCAAAGCCGCCGGATTCACGGAGCAACAAGCCGAAGAGGTTGTCACTGCTTTACGCGAAGTGCGGGACACTCGTATGGATGAGTCAGCAACGAAAGGTGACATTGAGCTTGCCAAACTGGAGTTAAGGAAAGAAATCGAAACAGTCAGAAAAGAAGTTGAAAGCGCAAAGGTCGAAATCATTAAATGGGTCATCGCAACTGGCATCGTCATCCTTGGCGGTCTAGCAACCATCAACCGAATGTTCCCCCCAACGCCGATATACTTTCAACCACCCGTCCAAGAAATGCGCCTGCCCGCTCCAGTGCCTACCATGCCTCCTGCCCGATAGAGATGGATGTTTCCTCCAGCGCAGCCTTCTCTTGAATCGTAGAACCGAGTTCTGTACATTAATCCATGGGCATCTGCCACAAAGGATGATGAGCAGTGAAAATTTTCAAGAACCGATGATTTGCTAGATTTGCAAGTAAGGAACGTATCAGCGATGCTCTCCTCTATGCATCGGTACGAGAAGCTGAAGCTGGACATGTGGATGCTGATTACGGTGGAGGGGTCATCAAGCAGCGTATCTCCAGGGAAGGTGCTGGCAAGTCAGGTGGATACAGAAGCGTTATCCTTTACCGAAGAGGTGACCGGGCATTCTTCGTATATGGATTCTCGAAGAGTGAACAGGAAAATATTAATGATTCTGAATAAATAGCATTCAAGAAACTGGCAGATATGATGTTTTTAAAAACAGAAATGGAAATACATCAGGCACTCAATGTGGAAATATGGGAGGTTGAATGTCATGGGTAAACGTCTGCTTTATAAAAGTGAGGCAATGGAAACCATTCATCAGACGGTATCTGGAATGTATGAAGCCGGAGTTGTTGACAAGCAGACCATGCGGGAATTCGATGAGACGTGTCTGACTCCGGTTCAAGACTTCTCACCAACAGAAATACGTCAGTTGCGTGAAAAATCCCATGTCAGCCAATCAATCTTTGCCAACTACCTAAACGTCTCCAAAGATGCGGTCAGTCAATGGGAGCGTGGCATCAAGAAACCTGCTGGTCCAGCACAGAAACTGCTGTCTCTGGTCGCCAAAAAAGGGCTTCCAGCGATTGCTTGAGCTCCATAAAGATGCTGTCCTCGGTGCAAACTCTGGCGCACCACCTCGATGCCGTTTCTGGCTTCTCCCGCCAGACAGGGCCAGAATCCACGATGCTGCCCACGATGACATGGCAAATTTGGCCGTTTTTGGTTAAACCGCCTTGGACAGAGAATACAGGAAATGTCTATATTTTCAAAGGATTTTTAGACTGTTTTGGACGTGACCAGACAGAGGAAATGGCGGAGGAGCAGGGATTCGAACCCTGGGTGAGATTGCTCCCACAACGATTTTCGAGACCGTCCCATTCGACCACTCTGGAACTCCTCCGCATGCAGTGACGCACAGCGCCACCTAGACTTTCCACTTTAAACCATTCACAATAAAGATTTGAAATATTTATAAATTTCTGCGGGGTCCAGGAGCGATCATCGCCCCTGGCGGGTTGCAAGGGAGGAACCCTTGCGTGTCATGGCGCGCTTTTACCGAAGCAGATTTGGCGCTGTAAAACATGCGTGAAGTATTTTTTGATTCGGGAGTAGATTTCGTTTCCTGTCCTACAATGAAAATTAAAATCAGTGCGCGACAAGCCTGCTGACCACGGCAAGCGCATTTGAACCCTTCCCCATCACAATTTTCAGAAACAATATCAGCGATTTACAACCAAACGCGGTGTCACAATTGGCAGTTGCTCTGGCCATATCTCAGCCAAACGTCGCGCAGACAACAGACAGGCTTCTGGTTCTGTTGCACCCCGCATTGAATTGTGGTAACAAAGCGCATCAACAACAATGGCATCACGCTGTATCGCCCTGAACCTGTACGCTAAATCAGCTCCGTAATGGTACCATCCTAACTGTTCATCTACTCCAGGAAAATGCTCCTTACGCAATGCAAACAAGCAGTCATCAATGGTATCAACTTGGCTCGGCAACGGATCTGCATGATGCAAAGTACTGTGACGATCCACCAAAACCCCACTCAGAACTGCATTGTTCCCACGCCGACTTGCTCCATGAATACCAATCATCCCAAATTCTGGAAACGACCTCTCCACTTCACGTATTCTCTGACAAAAAAGGCGATCCCACCCAACAGGTAAATAGACATCCTGATGCACAAAAATAACAGTATCATGCACCGCTCGCTTGATCCCTTCCTCCAGAGCGGATGCCGCAGAATCATACCCCGTCAAAGTAATCAACTGATGCGGATTCCCTTTTTGCAATATGGGTGAACTCAAGAGATAATCACCAAAAATGTGCGGCAAATGGGTCGGTACAATGATACTTAACGGAAAAGGTTCTGATAGAGAATCGGTATAAGCATCGTTGATCTTCGCCTTAAAAACCAACTGGAATGCTGACAGATAAGTCCTAAACCGCTTCTTATCTACCCCCAAATAGCGAGAACACTCCTCCAATGCTGCCAAGGTTCCTTCCCTGTTGGCAGATGTACTGCGCGCATAGGCCGTATTACTTCCTTGAAAATCTGTTTCGGGGACAAAGCCGAGCAGTTCTGGTACTAAGCCAGCATCCAATAACAGCTTGAACATATTCGCATAGGTAAAGAAGCGAATATGGGTCCGATCAAGGAGTCCACCATCCTGATATTGAAAATTGCCGCACAATAGAGAAGAAATAATCTGATAATTTTGAGCATTTGGTATACTGCACAAAATGAAACCTTCTGGTTTCAAATACTGCTTCATCCGCTCGATAGCCTGAAGCGGGTGGTACAAATGCTCTAGGACATCCCCAAAGATGATACAGTCATAGCCCGCCGCAGCAAATGGCAACTCATCCGTTTCAATATTGACGCAATAAACATGATCAAGGTAATTAGCTGCAGTTTGAGCTGCTAACGAATTAAGCTCCACACCATCAAACACGACACCAGGATCTCGATGTTTGATAAGATTGCCCAATCCCCCCGTACCACAGCCAACATCGAGAACGTGTCTGACCGTATTTGGTATCACCAGATGTAGGCTGCCATAATAATCAATAGATAGTCCAGGCACAGCAATAACTACCCTCTCGCGTCTAGCATTATCCCCTCTGCAGGGGCGAGAAATCAACTACAGGAGGAAACATGACGCCCCTCGGGCAAAAAGTCAACAGCAAAATCAAAACCGTGGAGACTTGCCCCACATTCCACGCCAAAAACCCACCTGCACGGTCAAAGACATCGGCAGATACGCCCGTCGTCCGCCACTCTTCGAACTCCGCATCGTCAACCATGCTGGCGACATGACCACCTCCCAAATTCACGGACTAATCGGAACCATGAACGGCCTGCCCTATACACCCTGCAAACAATCAAGCTCATCAAAAAGCCGGTCCAACCCATCCCGCCACACCACTGCAACGTGATCCGGCATTACGGCCTGTTGGCCAGTCGGGTGAAAACTGCGTACACGACGTCAAGGCAAGACTCTAGGCCGCTTACCCATGACTTATGCGACCACACAGCAGCCACATCGAAATCAATAATAAAAAAATTAAAATCATTTTATAAACGGTCTATCTCCCCAAATCGGTACCAAATTCAGGGCGTTGACCTTGCCAAAATCCAGCCATTAACGACATCTATCGACCAGCAAATCTCCCTGTGCATTTTTTGTTTTCCCGAAACTTAAAATGGCGGAGGAGCAGGGATTCGAACCCTGGGTGAGATTGCTCCCACAACGATTTTCGAGACCGTCCCATTCGACCACTCTGGAACTCCTCCGCATGCAGTGACGCACAGCGCCACCTAGACTTTCCACTTTAAACCATTCTGTTGCCGCAATCAAGGCCGTCTTCAACCCCCTCCCCGTTTTCTGCTACCGGCCTTCGTCAATCCGGGCCAAGCGGCGTCAAAGCCGTGGCAGACTGTCCGGCCACATCCGCACGGAAATTCACCGGCCATTTCAGAGTAAAGCATTGTTTCACATCATATAACAACCAACACCAAGCGGTGATCCTACCGTCAAATATCGCCCTGTTCCAAAGAAAATGACACCTGATCTACGGCATGGTTTGTGCTTTGCAGCGCCAAGAGTGTTCTGTGTGTGACGCATCCGTCCGCCCCGGCACCGACCCGCTGCAACCCTTGCGCTAACAGAGCATTGAGGCCATGAGAGCTAAACCCGTCGCCTTGGTCGTACTGGATGGTTGGGGTGTCAACCCCGATACCCGCCATAACGCCATCCACCACGCCAAAACGCCCCACTATGATCGGTGGCTGCAAACCCGGCCGCATACTCTCGTGCAAACCAGCGCTGCGGATGTGGGGCTGCCCGACGGACAAATGGGCAACTCGGAAGTCGGCCATACCAACCTGGGCGCTGGGCGCATCGTCTACCAGGATCTCACCCGGATCAACAAGGCCGTCTGGGAGGGCGAATTTGCCCACAACCCCGCCCTGGAACAGGCCATCCAACAGGCCATCGATCATAACAGCGCCCTCCATATCTGCGGCCTGCTCTCCCCAGGCGGCATCCACTCCCATAGCGATCATCTCCTGGCCGCCGTCCTCACCGCCAAGGATTGTCGCGCCAAAAAAGTCTATATTCACGCCATCCTCGATGGTCGCGATACCCCGCCGCGTTCGGCCTTGACCTACCTCGACGCGTTCCAACGGGCCTTGACCCGCATCGGCTGCGGCAAAATTGCCAGCCTGTGCGGTCGCTATTATGCGATGGATCGTGACAAACGCTGGGATCGGGTACAACGGGCCTATGACATGCTGACCCTGGGACAAGGGTTCACCTGCTCTGACCCCCTCCTCGCCGTCCAAGACGCCTACCAGCGCGGCGAAGATGACGAGTTCGTGCAACCGACCCTCATTGTCAACGAAAACCTGCCGCAGGCGGTTACCCTCCAGGATAACGATGTCCTGTTGATGCTCAACTTTCGCGCTGACCGCATGCGCGAAATTTGTCACGCCCTTCTCGATGCACCGGAACAGTTCCAGGGCTTTACGCGCAATCGCCAACCGCAACTGGCCGCACTGCTCACCATGACCCAGTACGATGCCACACTGCAACCGGTCACCGTTGCCTTCCCGCCCGAATCCTTGACCCGCATTCTGGGCGAAGAGTTGGCCAACGCCGGGCTCAAACAGTTGCGCGCCGCCGAAACCGAAAAGTATGCCCACGTCACCTATTTCTTCAATGGAGGCCGGGAAGAGAGCTTCCCCGGCGAAGAGCGACTGCTGGTCCCCTCGCCACGGGTCGCCACCTATGATCTGCAACCGGAAATGTCCGCCGCCAGCCTGACCGATCAGGTGATCGAACGGATTCAAGAGAATCTTTATGACTTTATGGTCATCAACTATGCCAACCCCGACATGGTGGGCCATACCGGTCGCTTTGAGGCCACCATCCAGGCCATAGAAACTGTCGATCATTGCCTGGGCCGTCTGGCCGACGCCATTCTCGGCGCCGGAGGCGAAATGCTGATCACCGCCGACCACGGCAACGCCGATTGCATGCGCGAGGAAGAGACCAATCAGCCTCATACCGCCCATACCAACCATCCCGCCCCGCTGATTTATCTGGGTGAACGCACCCTGACCCTGCAACCAGGGCGGCTGAGCGATATTGCCCCCACCCTGCTGGAACTGCTGGAACTGCCACAACCGGCAGCCATGTCCGGAAAATCCCTGCTCGCCCCCCAGCCTGCTGCGTCGGAACAGCCATGAACAGCTTAAATTTTATGAGACACCTGGGCCGCACTTGGTATATGATGGTCGGCCTGTTGTGCTGCTTCTTGGTTGGCAGCGGTAGTGCCGAGAGTACCGCCAATGAAATTCACGGCTTTTCCACACAACGCCGCCTTGCCGAGCACAGCCGATTGATGTATGGATTAGAGGGGCAGGCTGCAGCAAAGCCGCATCTCCTTGAA
>PDZU01000073.1 GCA_002753095.1 Magnetococcales bacterium | reverse complement strand
AGCTACTGCGACTTTATTGCTCCCGCTTGTACCCATCTCGACCTCCTGAAAAGGTTGTTTTCAGATAGAGTCTCACCTTTCAAAATCAATGGGTACCCTGGGGAGAAATGGACGCTTACGGTTGATCGGACGTCTTGAAGCAAAGTGTACAGACCGGCGATTGGGTTTTCTGTTTCAGCCACCTGAAGAGTGTATGAAAATGACATGGCTGGATGAGATGATTCACCGTCTCATTGCTGGACGCGGTGCGCAGCCTGATGGGAAAGGTGGTATAAAGATTATTGATTTTTCAGAGGTGCCATCGGATGTTCTTCCACTGATGGTCAGTCTACTGGCGCGTGCCATTTTTACCACCAATCAATGGACTGAAAGGAGCAATCGTCATCCCATCGCGTTGATGTGCGACGAAGCGCATTTGTATATTCCTGAGCGTGCTGGGGCGGACAGTTCCGACGCAGTATCGGTAGATATCTTTGAGCGAATTGCCAAGGAAGGCCGAAAATACGGAATTGGACTTGTGGTAATCAGCCAAAGGCCGGCAGAGGTTAACCGAACCGTTCTCAGTCAGTGTAGTAATGTCATCGCCATGCGTTTAACAAATGGCGATGATCAAGCCGTCATTAGACGTCTTTTGCCTGACAGTCTTGGCAGTTTCGGCGATCTTTTGCCTGTTTTGGACACCGGGGAAGCACTTGTTGTTGGTGATGCCAGTCTTTTGCCAACGCGTGTTCGAGTGGCGAAACCTTCGCAGGAACCAGATAGCCAAACTGTCTCATTCTGGGATCGTTGGAACGACGCAGAGCCAAAGGCGGACACCTCGACATCGAACGCTGTGAGTGCATGGAGACAACAGAGCTTTCACATTGTAGAAGTTGATTAGATCATCCATCTGCCACTGCCAGCCCGTCTGCTGGGGCTGCATGCGCACAAACAGTCGTTGCCGATGGCGCGGAATCTGGAACCATGGCAACAGTGCGCCATCCTGCGGGTAAAGGATGCGGGTCTGTTGCGGATTGGCATCCTGCAGAATCACCTCTGACAGAATACGAGTCGGTTGGTCGTCACAAGCTGGAATAGGCTTCCACTGGAACCCGGATGGTTCGCAATGGCTGTTTGCCGGTATGTTGAATGGCCTGAAAGTCGGCCTCAATGCGTTTTAAAACGGCAGCATCGAAATATTGTTCGCCACAGAACTCGCACTCAAGGCAGGGCACATCCGTCACCATCATGAACCGCTCGCCCAACCGGTACAAATATTCCACCTGCTTGGCGGCCATGTTTTGGTGACCGCAGAAAGGACATTTTTCGGCCATATCAATCACCTCTCTTGAAAGGCGTTTTGATCCATGCCGCACGCAGTCAAACCGCGTCGCCTGACACCCAGACGGAAGCCTGAGATGGTCAACTCTCCAGAGTATCGTCTTGCAACTGTTTGGCGGCGGGGTCGCCCTCGTGGATGGCGAGAATGTTCTTGCCCAGTGGAAAGATCAGGTATCCCAGCGGTTGCAAAAAGGAGAGCATCTCGGCCTCATCGGTCTTCATTTTTTCGATCATCAGATAGGGAAGGCAGCGGGCAATGGTCTGTTTGGCCCCGGCCAGAGCCTCCAACTCCATCCCTTCAATATCAATTTTGAGCAGATCGAGACGGGCAAGCTGCCAATCATCAAGGGCAATCATCTGGGTTCTTTGCAGGGTTTCCGGGGCATAGCTGACCGGTTGGCCAATGAACTCGGTATGATCGGAGGGGCGCAATTCCAGGCTGCCAAAGCTGGAAGGCATGGAATAGTTGGGAATCGGTACCCCGATTGTGCCACCATGCGCGCCGACGGCTGCCCAAATGGCGCGGGCATTGAAACAGTTGTTCATGGCCAGATTGCCAGCCAGGGCATAAAAAATACGCTCTTGTGCCTCAATGGCCACCACCTCGCCCCAATCGTTCATGAAACGGGCCCACTCCAGGGTATGGGCCCCGACATTGGCTCCGCAGTCCACCGCTACTACCCCAGGACCATAGAGCGTCTGCCGGGTTTCCAGCAGTTGCAGGGCGACCTCGATCTCCTGATGATCAAAGGCCCCGTTGTTCAACAGTTGATAACCAACCCCATAGCCACTTTCGCCCACCAGACGATAATCATGCCGGTTGACCAGCATACTGCCATGGTTGGTGGCAGCCAGAACAAAGGCAACATGACGCAAGGGAAGTTTTTTCATGACAGGCTGGTTCTCCAGATAAAGGGCTAAAGCAGGGCCTAATCGTCCACAGCGGTAATCAGGGCCGGTTGGCCAGGGTGCTGCCAACGCTGTCCCGCCTTGGCGGCCTCACTCTGGTTGGCAAAGGGGCCCAGTCGAACCCGAAAAACTACCTTGCCGGAGGAGTAGGTAATGGGGCTGACACGGGGATTGGGCGCTCCCTGGCTGCGCAGCACATCGGCCATGGCCGTGGCATTTTTTTGCTCGGACAAAATGGCAACCTGAACTTGATAATTTTTCTTCTTGTCCAGCGTGGCCGGTTTGCTGTCGGCAGCCTTTTTGTTGGCTTCGGCAGCCGGTTTGCTGCTGGCCGCCGCACCTGGGCTGTCCGGGCGTTTTGCCACGCTGGCCGAGGCTGGCGAGGCCCCCGCCAAAAAGGGCGGAATAACCTTTTTCCCCGATGGCTCCTCCGGCAGGACCATCTTTTTCATCGCCAACCCCTTGTAAAAGGTCAGATCCATCTCCTGCTCACGGGGTTTGGGGGCCAGTCCATCCGGCAAAGGATGAAAGCCGATCTCCTCTTCAGCCTTTGGTTGCGGCAACAGAGGGGGCTTGCTGCTCTCTGCCGGGGCCGGTTCGTGCTTGTCCTTGGCGCTGGCCTCGCTCTTTTTGGCACCCGCTTCGCCCTTGCTCTCGCCCTTGGCTGGGATTTTACCGTCTGTCCTGTTCTCCGGGCCGCTGTCCGGTGTCTTGCTGCTGGGCTTGACTTCCGGCTTGCTTTCACTACGGTTTTCCGGGTGAATGTCGAGCTTGATCTCCTGCTTGCCGAAGCGGCTTTCCGGCCTGCTTTCCGGTTTGGGCTCCGCCTTACTGTCGGCCTTGGGCTCTGCTTTGCTCTCCGCCTTGGCGGCCCGCAACTCCGCCGTCGCTGCAGGGCGACTGGGGGGAGGATCGCTTTTTTCTGCGCTGGCCAAGGGTTTGCTGGCCGCCGCTTTGCTTTCTGTCTTTGCTTCCGGCTTCATCTCCAGGATGGCCTTGGGCTTGCTCTCCGTCTTTTCCGTCGGTTTGCTGGCCGGAACCGGTGCTGCCGGTTCCGGCTGAACCTGTTGGGCGACCGCCGGGTCTGGCGCTTTGTCTGGACGAAAAATAAAATAAAGCCCCCCGCAGACCACGGTTGCAGCCAGCAAAACACGCGGCAACGGCCTGGGCTGTTGATGGCGCCGAAAGCGGGAGGTGGTGGGGTAACGGGGGGTCACATTTGCTCCGGGGCATGCACGCCGAGTAGGGTTAGACCGTTGGCAATCACCTGACCGGTGGCGTTGGCCAAAGCCAGCCGGGCAGCACGCAAATCGGTATCCTCATCCAGAATCTTATGACCATTATAGTAGGTATGGAAGGCCGCTGCCAATTCCAAAAGATAGTGCGGAATTTTTTGCGGCTCTTTTTCTAGCGCCGCCTGCTCCACCACCTCTGGATAACGGCTCAACAGGCGCAACAACTCCAATTCCGCTTCTTCACTCAGGCGTTGCAACTGCCGGGCGTCGGCAACCTCTACCCACCCGCCCCGTTCCTGCAGGCGACGGCGCAACGAGTGGACCCGCGCATGGGCATATTGCACATAAAATACAGGATTTTCATTGGTCTTGGCCATGGCCAGTTCCAGATCAAAATCCAGACTGGCTCCAGACGAACGCAACAAAAACCAAAAACGTACTGCGTCGGCCCCGGTCTCTTCCACCACCTCGCGCAGGGTGACAAAGGTGCCCGCCCGCTTGGACATGCGTACCGGTTGCCCGGCGCGAAAAAGATTGACCATCTGCACCAGACGCACTTCCAACAGAGTGTGACGACCGGTCAAGGCCGCCAGTGCCGACTGCACCCGTTTGATGTAACCACCGTGATCCGCCCCCCAAATGTTGATCAGGGTATCAAAACCCCGTTCCGCCTTGTTGAGATGGTAGGCGATGTCGGCGGCAAAATAGGTGTAGGTGCCATCGGATTTCTGCAACGCCCGGTCCACCTCATCGCCAAATTGGCTGGAACGGAACAGTCGTTGCGGACGGGCCTCCCAATCCTCCGGCTGCTTGCCCTTGGGGGGTTCTAAAATACCCTCGTAGATCAAATCTTTGGCCTCCAGTTGCACGATGGCATGCGCAATCATGCCCTGCGTGTGCAGGCTGCGCTCGGAAAACCAGGTATCGAAGGGAATATTCAACCGTTCCAGATCTTCGCGGATCCACTCCAGGCAGCGGGCAATGGCAAAGTCAACCACCTCACCGGGGGGGTGATCGGGTAGGGTGGGGGTCAACCAACGATCACCCTGCGCGTCGCGCAGGGCGATGGCAATATCCCGTACATAATCCCCTGGATAGCATCCCTCCGGCATCGGCCACTCCTGACCGAACAGGGCATGGTAGCGAATCAACACCGAACGACCCAGCACCAGGGTTTGTGCCCCGGCATCGTTGATATAATACTCCCGCTCCACCTGACAGCCGATGGCCTGCAACAGGCGCACGATGACATCGCCGTTGACCGCACCCCGACCATGGCCCAAATGCATGGGTCCGGTGGGATTGGCCGAGACAAACTCGACCTGGAGGCGCCGTCCTGCTCCCACCTGACTGCGACCATACTGGGTGCCTTGTTCGGCGATGGTTAAAATCAGGCTCTGCAGGGTGTGCGGCGTCAGAAAAAAATTGATAAAACCCGGACCGGCCACCTCGCAGCGCTCCACGGCTGTTTGTCCGGCGGGCAGGGCGGCGAGAATCCGTTCCGCCAGTTGCCGGGGCGGCAGACGGGCGGTTTTGGCCAAGACCAGAGCAGCATTGGTAGCAAAATCGCCATGATTCTTGTCGCGTGGCCGCTCCACCTGAAACGAAAATATCTGCTCCTCGGCGAAAAGACCCTGTTGTTGCAACTGCTGCAGGGCGGTGGAGACCAACTGCTGGATAAGAGAGTGCACCATTGATCGCTGTCCGAAAAAAGTCAAGCCGGAGAGCCCGTCCCGCACGATGCGTGTTTGACAAGCTCCGAGTGGACAAGTGTAACGGTCTTTAAGGGGTGTTGGCAACCCACCGTTGTTATTGTTCTGCACCGAAAACGATTGCGGGGTGCGGGGGCGGTCACCGCCCCTGTTAACCCCATGCCAGTTGCAAATGCGATTGCCTTGCGGATGTGTGGATTGTCGCTTCCGTGCCGGGTGGGAAAAATGGTAGAGTAACTCTCTTTTGGACTTTACCGCCTTGAGGTCTGACGCACGATGATTGACAAAGAGCTGTTGACCATTCTGGTCTGTCCGCTGTGCAAGGGTACCCTGACCCTGGAACGGGAGAGCAACGAACTGCTCTGCCGCAAGGATCGGCTGGCTTTTCCGATTCGGGATGGCATTCCGGTCATGCTGGTGGATGAGGCGCGCCGTCTGGAAGAGTAACCTGGGCACGGAGGCTGGCCAGTCGCTGCAACAACCAATGCGGCTCTTGCGGCCAGTGCATCTCCATGCGCAGGGCAAAGAGAGGCAAGGCGTCAGCCTGCTCGGCCAACCAGGCTGGGTCGAGCTTGACAGCATCCTTTTCTGTGCAGACCAGAGCCTGGGCATGCATGCGCCGCGCCTGCTGGTTGAGTGCGCGTATGCTCTGTCGGGTAAAGGGAAAATGGTCGGCAAAGGGGCGCACGGCCAGGGTTTTGCAACCAACACGCTGCAACAGGTGTGCAAAAGATTCAGGTCGGGCAATGCCGCAAAAGGCCAGCACCGGCATCCCCTGCAAGTGATCCAGGGGGGCGGTGGCCTGCCCGCCCAAGGGTTGCCAACAGACCGGACGGTGCTCGCTCCAGAAGATCGGCTTGTCAGCGGCGAAAGGCAGCAGTTTCTCTCTGGCCTGCCGATAGGTCGTCTCGTCGGGACAGCGGGTCAGAATCAGGGCGTCGGCCCGTCGCAGGGCGTGTGGCGCCTCGCGCAGGATGCCGCCGGGCAAA
Source organism: Magnetococcales bacterium (assembly GCA_002753095.1). Taxonomy (GTDB): domain Bacteria; phylum Pseudomonadota; class Magnetococcia; order Magnetococcales; family Magnetaquicoccaceae; genus Magnetaquicoccus. The sequence goes on along the minus strand of PDZU01000073.1, from coordinate 9,805 downwards.
ATGGCGCCGTTACCGAAAGGATGTTGGCCATCCAACAGGAGCAGATCAAGGTCGCGTCGTACCTGTAGATGCTGGAAGGCGTCATCCATGAGGATCAAACGGCTGCCCAGTTGCTGGCAGGCATAAGCGATCAGGCGGTCGCGCCGACTGCCGGTCAGAATGGCCACCTGGGGCAGACGCTGGGCCAGAAAGGCCGCTTCGTCGGCGGCCTGGGGTGGACGCAGACGGATGGCGTGCGGATCGGCAACCAGCGTGATGCCAGAGGGGAGGTTGGCCTGTTTGGTTGCAGGCGTGCCGTAGCCGCGACTGACGATGGCCAACGGTAGGCCGAAGGGACGCAGTTGTTGCGCCAGCCAGAGCACCATGGGGGTTTTGCCGGTGCCGCCGGCGCTTAGGTTGCCGACGCTGATCACCGGACAGGGGGCCCGATAGGAGGCGAGCCAGCGGCGCCGATAGAGGGTGGCGCGCTGTTGCATGAGCAGACCATAGAGTTCGCCCACACCTGCCAGCAGACCAAGGGCGGCCCGCACAGTCAAAGAGTCGGCTTGACGGCGACCGTTCAGCAGCTCGATCAGAGGGGTCATGGCGGGGGATCCAAAAAAGGTTGGATGGTCTGCAGGGTGCGCTGCAGGGCTCCGGCGTTGCTGCTGACGACCGCTTTGGCCCGTTCTCCCAGGGTTTGCCGCAACAGTGGATCGGCCAGCAGCCTCTGCATGGCCGGGTAGAGTTCCGTGCTGTCGGTCAGGGCAATGGCCGCATCCTGCTCCAGCAGTTGCCGGACCGCATCGCGAAAGTTGACGGTGTGGGGACCGAACAGGGTGGGAATACCCTGCGAAGCGGGCTCCAGCATGTTTTGCCCGCCATGGGGAATCAAGCTGCCGCCGACAAAAGCAATATGGGCGTGGCGGTAAAGACGGGTGAGCCAACCCACCTGATCCACCAACAGAACCTCCCCCTGCCACGGTCCAGGCAACTGCGAAAAAAGAGTGCAGGTCAGGGCACTGTTGTGGACCAGGGCAGCAACCGCTGCCGCCCGTTCCGGGTGGCGCGGCACCAGAATCAGCCGCAGAGTGGGCCATGCCTTGCGCAGCGCGCGCAGGGTGGCGATGATGATCTCCTCTTCACCTGGATGGGTGCTGGCCGCCAGCCAGATCAGCCCCTCCGGGGTGGGGAGTCGTTGTTCCAGTTCGTGCTGTTGCGCCGGGCTGGGGGGCTGCAGGGCCTGGTCATATTTCAGGTTACCGCAGTTGATCACCCGTTCTGGTGCAGGCCCTAAAGCCAGCATGCGTTCGGCATCGGCAGCCGATTGCATGACAAACAGCCGTACAGGTTGCAGAAACCGTTCCATGACCCGGCGAAAAAGCCGATAATGGCGGAAAGAGCGGGGGGAAAGACGGCCATTGACCAGCAACACCGGCAGGCGGCGCAACTGGCATTGCCAAAAGAGATTGGGCCACAATTCGGTCTCCATGACAATCAGGATCCGGGGTCGCAACTGGGCCAGCACCCGATTGACGCTCCAGGGCAGGTCAAGGGGCAGATAAAAGGTGGCGTGAATCTCCGGCAGAGAACGGGCAATCTGCTGCCCGGTTTTGGTGACGGTGGAGAGCAGCAGAGGGTGTGTGGGATGGCGGGCGTGCAGCGCCCGAATCAACCCCTGGGCCGCCATTACCTCGCCGACCGAGACGGCATGGATCCAGATGGGCGTGGCGCCGTCCGCTATCTGGGGCAGATCCAGGCCAAAGCGTTGTCGGATGGTGCCCCGATATTTGGGCGTGCGCAGATACCGGAAGATCCACCAGGGCAGGGTGATCACCATCAGTACCAGCAGCAGCAGGGTGTACAGCGCGTGGATCAAGATAGAAAATATCCTCGTGTTGCAGTGACAGGGTAGCCATTACAGCAAGTCAATACGATAGAGGAGCAGGCCGTGACTTTCCAGGAGTTGATTTTTGCATTGCAAACCTATTGGTCGCAACAGGGATGCGTGGTACTGCAACCTTACGACATGGAGATGGGGGCGGGCACCTTTCATCCGGCCACCTTTTTGAAAGTGTTGGGACCGGAACCCTGGCATACGGCCTATGTGCAACCGTCACGCCGTCCCACGGATGGACGCTATGGGGAAAATCCCAACCGTCTGCAGCACTATTATCAGTTTCAGGTGATTTTAAAACCCTCCCCGATCAATCTGCAGGAGCTCTATCTGCGTTCGCTGCAACATATCGGTATCGATCTGGCCGCCCACGATGTGCGCTTTGTCGAAGATGACTGGGAAAGCCCCACGTTGGGTGCCTGGGGCTTGGGGTGGGAGGTGTGGCTGGATGGCATGGAGGTGACCCAGTATACCTACTTCCAGCAGACCGGCAGTCTGGATCTTAAACCGGTGGCCGGTGAGTTGACGTATGGTTTGGAACGTCTGGCCATGTATATCCAGGGCGTGGAAAATGTCTACGACCTGGAGTGGACCAAGGGGATCACCTACGGCGATGTCTACCACCAGAATGAGGTGGATTTTTCCCACTTCAACTTTTCTGAGGCCAATACGGCGGTGCTGTTTGAGGCTTTTTCCACCCATGAGGCAGAGGCGTTGCGTCTGGTGGAGCGGCAGTTGCCCTTGCCAGCCTATGATCAGGTGATCCGCTGTTCCCATTCGTTCAATCTATTGGATGCACGCGGTGCGGTGAGCGTGACCGAACGGGCAGGCTACATCGCCCGAGTGCGCAATCTGGCGCGCAAGGCGGCAGAGAGCTATGTGGCCCAGCGTGAACGCCTGGGCTATCCTCTGTTGAAGGGGCAGAGCGATACGGTGGCGAGCGAGGCGGTTCTGCCCGATACCGTGCCGGTGGTGGTGGCGGGCGAGAGCTGTACCTTTTTCTGGGAGATCGGTTGCGAGGAGATTCCGGCTGGGCTGTTGCCGGGGGCAATAGAGGCGTTGCGCACACTACTGCAGGAGCAATTGCAGACCGTCGGGTTGTGGCGCGAGGGGCAGACGGTGCTGGAGAGTCAAGGCACACCGCGTCGTCTGTTGGCCTGGGTAAGCGGTTTGGCTGCCCGGCAGGCCGATCGTCTGGAGGCGCGTCGTGGACCGGCCTTGGCGCGGGCTTTTGCGGCGGATGGTACGCCCAGCGCAGCAGCGGAAGGGTTTGCCCGCAGTTGTGGGGTCAACGTGGCCGATTTGCAGCGCGAAGTGACGGCCAAAGGAGAGTATCTGCTGCACCGCCTGCAGGTGGCAGGGGAGACGGCGGCGCTGTTGCTGCCCCGGATCATGGGCGAAATTTTGGCCACCTTTCCCTGGAAAAAATCGATGCGCTGGGGTGCGGGTGAGATGCGTTTTGTGCGTCCCCTGCGCTGGATGGTGGCCCTGCTGGATGGTCAACGGTTGCCTTTTGTCACTATGGATGGTCTGGTCAGTGGCTGGGAGAGCCAGGGGCACCGTTTCATGGCCAAGGCAGGCGGCGTGCGCATGCACGATATGGCCTCGGCCCGTCAGGCGTTGCGCCAGGCCGGGGTGATTCTGGATCGTGAAGAGCGGGCTGCCTTGATTCAGGAGGGGGCACAACGTCTGGCAGTCCAGGCAGGCGGCGAAGCGATGATTTCCCCGGCATTGTTGACGGAGAACAGTTGTTTGACCGAATGGCCGGTGCCCTTGCTGGGCCATTTTGATCCCATTTATCTGGCCATTCCCTCGGAGGTGTTGATCACCTCCATGCAGTACCATCAAAAATATTTTCCGGTGCGGGCGCCGGGGGGGGGCTTGCTGCCCTGTTTTGTGGCGGTGGCCAATCTGGAGGTGGATGATCCTTCGGTTCTGGTGCGCGGCTTCGAGCGGGTTTTGCGGGCGCGTCTGGAAGATGCCGCTTTCTATTGGCGCGAGGATCGCAAGGAAAAATTGGCCGATCGTCTGAATGGACTGCGTCAGGTGGTGTTTCAGGCCCGTTTGGGTACCCTGTACCAAAAAGTAGTGCGCATGCGTCAGTTGGCCGAGCGCATGGCCGCATGGTTGCCGGCGCGACCGGAACAGGCGCGTATCGAACAGGCAGCCCTGTTGAGCAAGTGTGATTTGATCACCGGCATGGTTGGCGAGTTTCCAGAGTTGCAGGGGATCATGGGGGCGCACTATCTGTTGCAGGAGGGGGGCGATGCCGAGGTTGCCCTGGCCATTCGCCACCATTACCGCCCGCAGGGCGTAGCGGACGCACTGCCGGAGAGCCTGCTGGGTACTCTGCTGTCCATGGCCGACAAGTGGGATAGTTTGGTGGGCTGTTTTGCGGTGGGTCTGGCACCGACCGGCAACAAGGATCCCTTTGCCCTGCGGCGGGCGGCCCTGGGGGTGATCCGCATGGTGTTGGCCAATGGTCTGCATCTGCCCTTGCGGGAGATCGTGCGCTCGGCGCATGGTTCGTATGACGCGGGCGTCCTGGATGAAGGGGTGGAAGAGACGGTACGTGCCATGCAGGCTTTCTTTTATGGCCGTTTGAATCCCTATTTGAAGGGTGAGGGGTTGGACGGCGATTTGCTGGAAGCGGTGCAGGTGTTGGATCTGGACGATCTGCTGGATATGGTGTTGCGGGTGCGGGCTTTGGCCGAGTTCAAGGGCTTGCCCTCCTACCGTGCTCTGGTGGCGGCCAACAAACGTATCGCCAATATTCTCAGCAAAAGCGATACGGCGATTGGAGTGGTCGAGGTGTCATTGTTGTCTTTACCAGCGGAGGTGGCGCTGTATCATGCCCTGCAGGCGGTGGAGGCGGGCATCGGTGCGCAGGTGGCGGAACGCCACTATGCAGAGGCGTTGCAGCAGTTGGCGGGGTTGCGGGCGGTGATCGACGGCTTCTTCGACGATGTCCTGGTGATGGATGAAAATATGGCCCTGCGCACCAACCGTTTGGCCTTGTTGGCCCGTGTGCGGGCGGCCTTCCGTTTGGTGGCGGATGTCAGTTGTCTGGTTTTGCCAGAGAACGGCTAAGGGACAGGCTTGAGCGATTAGCGGATAGTGAAAGAGGTTGTTGACGATGAGGCGGTGGGTTTATACCATTGTTCTGCTTTTGATGTTGCCCTTCTGTTTGGGGATGACCAAGGAGTTTGATCGGGTGATGGTGCGTGCCAAGCGTGGGGATCCTGAGGCACAGAGCAGCATTGGCTTGATGTATGAGTATGGCGAGGGGGTTGCCCAGGATTACCAGCAGGCGATCTATTGGTATCAGAAGGCAGCGCAGCAGGGCAATGCCCAGGCCGAGAGCCTGTTGGGTTTCATGTATTACAAGGGCAAATCGGTGCCGGTGGATTATGGGCAGGCAGCCCATTGGTACCGCAAGGCGGCGGAACATGGCTTTGCCGAGGCGCAGTTGAATTTGGGCAACATGTATGCCAACGGGCAGGGGGTGCCGCAGAACGAGCGGGAGGCGCTGCAGTGGTATCGCAAGGCGGCGGAGCAGGGCGAGGTGCAGGCGCAGAGCCAGATGGGTTTTGCCTATTGGACGGGTCGGGGCGTGAAGCGGGATCCGGCGGAGTCGGCGCGCTGGTACCGTTTGGCGGCGGATCAGGGGTGGGCGCAGGCGCAGGCAATTTTGGGCATTTTGCACATGATTGGCAAAGGGGTGCCGCGCGACAAGGTGGCGGCCTACATGTGGACCAGTCTGGCGGTGCGCAATGGCTTTGGCAAGGCGAGCAGTGCGCGGGACAAGATTGCCAAGCAGTTGACGCCGATCCAGGTGGAAGAGGGGCAACGGCAGGCCAATGTGTGGATAGAGAGTCGCAGCAATCGTTGACGGGGAACAACGCCCCGTCTTGTTACACGCAATATTGCGCGCAGTAACAGCCAGAGAGGATTGCTTACAAAAGACGATAAGTGTAAACTAGAAAGTGACAGTCTTGAATATGAAATGCAGTGAAGTAGGAATTGCGGGGAGAGTAAGGAGTTGGTGCCGGGAGGGGGAATCGAACCCTCATGGGATTGCTCCCGCCAGATTTTGAGTCTGGTGCGTCTACCAGTTTCGCCATCCCGGCCAACCATGAGAGAGAGCGTAACACACTCATTCTTTCCGGTCAACATTGTTTGCACACTTTCGTGAAAGATTTGCAGTGCAGCATAAGGGGGCGAGACAAAGGGTAAAGAATCTGTTATAAAGATGGGTGGGCAGTAGTAGGCCAACAAGGTACGGTGTTTTCTTCTGCGAGGTTCGACGTGAGGGATTCATGAGCGAAAAGAAGATGGTTTTTTTCTTCGGTGGTGGTGTGGCTGAGGGTGATGTCAAGATGAAGGATCTGCTGGGTGGCAAGGGAGCCAACCTGGCAGAGATGACGCGGATTGGCGTACCGGTTCCGGCAGGGTTTACCATCTGTACAGAGGTTTGTACCGACTATTTCGCGCATGAACGACGATTTCCGGCCAATCTGGATTGGCGGGTGAAGGCTGCGTTGGGGCAGGTGGAAGCGGCGATGGATCGTCGTTTTGGTGATCCAGAGAATCCTTTATTGGTATCGGTTCGTTCCGGGGCGCGGGTCTCCATGCCTGGGATGATGGATACCGTGCTCAACCTGGGTTTGAACGATCAGACCGTGCAGGGGTTGATTTTGCAGTCGGGCAAGCCGCGTTTTGCCTACGACTGCTATCGGCGTTTCGTGCAGATGTATGGCAATGTGGTGATGGGGGTGGAGCACCACAATTTTGAACATCTGATCGACAAGGCCAAAGAGCGCCTGGGCAAGGTCAACGATGTGGATTTGAGCGCCGAAGATTGGATGGAGTTGGTGGCGGAGTTCAAGGCGCGGATCCGGCAAAAAACGGGACGGGAGTTTCCAGAGGATCCCTGGGAGCAACTGTGGGGCGCGGTGGCGGCTGTTTTTAACTCCTGGTACAAGCCCAGTGCGGTCACCTATCGGCGCTTGAACAAAATTCCCGAACAGTGGGGAACGGCGGTCAACGTGCAGGCGATGGTCTTTGGCAATATGGGGGAGGATTGTGCCACCGGAGTTGCCTTTACCCGTGATCCCTCCACTGGGGAAAACGGACTGTTCGGCGAATACCTGATCAATGCCCAGGGCGAGGATGTGGTGGCGGGGATTCGCACGCCGTGCCAGATCACGACTGCCGGACGGCACAAAAATCAATCGGATCAGCCTGCCATGGAGGAGACCATGCCCCGCTTGTACCGGGAGTTGGTAGGCATGGGGCAGTTGCTGGAAAAGCACTACCGTGAAATGCAGGATCTGGAGTTTACCATTCAGAATGGCAAGCTGTGGCTGTTGCAGACCCGCACCGGCAAACGCAGTGCCCAGGCGGCTTTGACCATTGCCGTGGCCATGGTCAAGGAGGGGTTGATCAACCGGGAAGAGGCTTTGTTGCGGGTGGATCCGCAAACCCTGGACCAGTTGCTTCACCCCACCCTGGATCCGGAAGATCGTCTCAAGAGTCAGGTCATTGCCACAGGCTTGCCCGCTTCGCCGGGCGCGGCAGCGGGTCAGGTTGCCTTTTCGGCGGATGAGGCAGAGTTGTTGGCCGGGCAGGGGCTGGCGGTGATTTTGTTCCGCGAAGAGACCAGCCCAGAAGACATTCATGGCATGCACGCTGCCAAGGGGATTGTGACGGTACGGGGTGGCATGACCTCGCATGCCGCCGTGGTGGCCCGTGGCATGGGGCGGCCTTGTGTTTCCGGGTGTGGCAGTATCAAGCCGCATATGGAGGAGGGACGTTTCACGGTCCAGTTGGCGGGTGGTCCGTTGGAGGTCAAGCGCGGGGATTGGATCACCATCGATGGCTCGAAGGGTGAGGTACTGCTGGGGCAGGTCAAGACCCGACAGGCCGAGATGACCGGAGATTTTGCCCGTTTCATGTCCTGGGCGGATGAGACACGGCGCATGAAGGTGCGTACCAACGCCGATACGCCGGCGGATGCCAGGGTAGCCCGCACGTTTGGGGCGGAAGGGATTGGTCTGTGTCGGACCGAGCACATGTTTTTTGATGCCGAGCGGATTGTTGCGGTGCGCGAGATGATTTTGTCCCGTGATGAGGCCGGACGGCGCAAGGCGTTGGCCAAACTGTTGCCGATGCAGCGTTTTGATTTTGAGGGTATTTTCCGGGAGATGAAAAATCTGCCGGTGACCATTCGTCTGTTGGATCCGCCCCTGCATGAATTTATTCCGCATGACCAGAAAGGGCAGGCGGAGGTGGCGGTTGCCTTGGAGGTTTCCGAGGAGGATGTACGGCGTCGGGTGAGCGAGTTGGAGGAGGCCAATCCGATGTTGGGCCATCGTGGTTGTCGTTTGGCCATCACCTATCCGGAAATCTATGAGATGCAGGTACGGGCGATCATGGAGGCGGCGTGTCGTTTGGTCAAGCAGGAGAACTTTACCATTGTTCCAGAGATCATGATTCCGCTGGTGGGGTTTCGCTCCGAGTTGGCCATCCTGAAAAAACGCTGCATGGCGGTATGTGAAGCGGTGATGGCGGAGACTGGCGTCCTGATAGAGTATCTCTTGGGCACCATGATTGAGTTGCCGCGTGCCGCCTTGCGGGCCGAGCAGATTGCCCTGGAGGCAGATTTTTTCTCTTTTGGTACCAACGATCTGACCCAGACCACCCTGGGGTTGTCCCGTGATGATGCGGGCAGTTTCCTGGGTGCCTATGTGGAGCAGGGGGTCTTGACGCAGGATCCGTTTGTTTCCTTGGATCAGACTGGTGTTGGGCAATTGGTGGCCTTGGCGGCCAAGCATGGCCGGGAGATCAAGCCAAAGCTGAAGCTGGGTATTTGCGGTGAGCATGGGGGGGATCCCGCCTCGATTGGATTCTTTGAGGGGGTTGGTTTGGACTATGTCTCTTGTTCGCCGTTCCGGGTACCGATTGCCCGCTTGGCGGCAGCGCAGGCCGTTTTACGGTCCACGGCAGAGAAGGCCAAAAAGAAAGAAAAGTCCATCAAGATCAAGAAGAAGAAATTGAAGGGCGATTAGAGCGCAGGGGATGGATAAAAAAAGGGGCCGTGAGGCCCCTTTTTTTATGGGATGGTTTTGTGCCTGCCAAGGGTTGGGGCGCTGTGCTGTCCCTTTCCGGGAGGAGAAATCTGCCGCCTTGGGCAATTTTTGCAGGGGAAGGGGCTCCAGTCCTTGCCGGTGCAACTTAGCAGGCGAGACGGAAGCGGGCAGCCATGGTCTCTTCTTTGGCTTCGGTCATTTCACGGACGACCTGGAGCTTTTGCGTGGCGGTAATCAGGGCTTCCAGGCACTCCATGACCGGTGCGTTCATGGGCAAGGCCCCTTCTTGCACATCTTCAACCAGTTTAGCAGCGATATTTTCCAGAATGGTCTCCATGGCGACGAAGCGGGGCAGGGTACCCATTGATCAAACTCCTTGGCAAAAGGGGATAAGGCTCATGTTCCAGACCGTCGCCCAGACTGGGTTTGGGTCAATTGACGTATGGGGTCATCAAGTTTCGTGCCATTATATGGATGGATGTTATCGTCGGTATGGGGACCATTTGTTGAAAAAACCATGCTGCATGATGCGTTGCAGCGCTTTTTGATCTTGTTGCAAACAGTCATTGACAAAGAAACGGGAAACAGGTACTATCCGAGGATTCTTTAGCCGGAGGGTCGGTTTTTTCGGTGAATGTCTGAAAATTTGCCCAGATAGCTCAGTCGGTAGAGCAGAGGACTGAAAATCCTCGTGTCGTTGGTTCGATTCCATCTCTGGGCACCAACTTGTATTCCTGCGCCTTTTTTTTAGAGCCGCTAAGCGTTATAAATACCCGTAAATTCACAGTTTACGGGTTTTTTTATGCCATTTTGCTGCCATTAAGCGCCATCTAGTCCC
>PDZU01000072.1 GCA_002753095.1 Magnetococcales bacterium | reverse complement strand
CAAAATTGAGCCGCAAGATTTTCAGGGCGGAGGCGTCCGGTTCAAAGGCATAGACCTTGCTGGCCAGATGGGCACAGTAGAGGGGGGTGCAACCAATCCAGCCGCCCACATCGATGACCGTGCTTTCCGGCTGGATGAATTTATCAAAGGCGGCAAAAAGGGCAGGTTCCCAGGTGTTGGCCTCCACCATATCCCACCATTTCGGGTAGTGATGGGCGGCAACCAGGAAGGGGCGTCGGCGAATCAACACCTGTCTGGATTCTGGCAAAGCAGGCATGCTTTCATTCTCCCCTGCAATCAATGGAATGACAGTTTACACAGAAACTGTCGTCAGGACACCCGGTGACGCCTCAAGTTTGCGCTTCAACATTCCGGTATGCAAGGTTATCCATCAGGCATTGTTCCCCCTGCATGCCGAATAAAAAATTTATATCCTATTGGTAAAATGTGTTGTTTGAATGGATGATCGTCTCCTGGTCTGATTCATGGAGAGGGCAGGGCAGGTTGTTGCAAACAAGAGTTTATTCCTTGCGGGTAAATGGGGATTGGTTCATAATCAGGAGGTATTGTGCATCGATTCATTAAAGCAGTTCTTTGTAGAAAAACATTCCAAGCATGACTTGATATGATCGGGAGGAGAATTTGGTGTGATGAGAATAAAATTCCTAGTGTTGTTTGTTTGCATGCTTTCCCTGGTTGCAACGCCTGTTTATGCCAGAGAGCCGGTTCCACTTGTCAACCACAACAATGTTGCCATCACCAGCAAACCGTTGACCGTTGACCAAGTGAAAGGGGCGATTCTTACCGGTGCAGTCACGGCAGGATGGAGCTCAATTCCTCAGGAAAACAACCTGATTGTCTCTACCCTGACCGTGCGCAACAAGCATACGGTTGTCGTGGAGATCAGCTACACGGCGCAACAATTCTCGATCAACTACAAAAGCAGCACCAATATGAAAGCTGGACTCAGCATGGACAAACAACAGATGATTCATCCATTTTACAACAACTGGGTGGATTCTCTCAAAAACGCCATCCAGGCCGAATTGCACAAATATTGACCATCCGTGCGGGTGTTGTGAGTGGCCGCTAGCCCGCCCTGCTTCCAGACCATCGAGGGGGTCCGTCTACTCACAACGCCACTCTTTGACTTGGCGATCGTCTCCGATGAGGATGGCTCTGCCAGTCGCTACTTGGCGCCATGGGGTTCTTGTACCGATTTGGTATTGCGACGCCCCCAGTCCATCACCGCACGCGCTCTGGCCAGATGGTTGCTGCAGAAAAGATGGGGGCTGGCACCGCAACAATGGCATATCCATCGTGCGGAGGGCGGTGCCCCCGTCTTGGTCGGGGAAGAAGGTCTGCCAGTACCGCACCTCTCTTTTTCCCATCGTGGAAACTGGATTGGATGCGGTCTCTGCTGGCAGGGGTCGATCGGTATCGACCTGGAACTGCCCACAATCAAGCGGGATGCCAACCGCCTGGCCCAGGCTTTTTTATCCGTACCAGAGCAACAGTCGGTTCAACAGGATGGGGAGGCGGCTCTGCTCGCCTTCTGGACCTTGCGCGAATCCTTTGCCAAATCCCAAGGTCAAGGGTTGGCTACAGCCCTGTCTGTTGTGCCAGCGCAGTTGTTGACGGCACGACAGAGTGCCGTTGAATGTGTCTGGAATGGTTCCCTCTGGTTCTGCCAGCACGATATGGATTACCCATTGCACTGGGCCGTCGTGCACAGGGTGCCGTTGTCGACCCGCCTGAGGATCAACGAGGTGTTGATGCCACCAAATGCAAAATTGTTGGACATCAGGTGACGGACGCTCAACGTGCGGGGATGGTGCATGACATAGTCGATGCTGGCACAACGGCTGTCCACGGTCTCCAGGTTCAAGTTGGGGCAGAACCACGCGTCATGCATCATTTCGATGGCCAACCAGGCCTCTATGGCACCGCAGGCACCCAAGGTATGGCCGAAATATCCTTTCAATGAGTGGAATGGAACCCGGTCGGCAAACAACTGCGCCGTAGCCTGCGATTCGACAATGTCGCCAAATTCCGTTGCAGTACCATGGCCGCTGATAAAATCGATGGCATCCGCTTGCAACATCGCATCCTCCAGGGCCAGTCGCATGACTTGCTCAATCGTGTCCGGGTGCGGCTGGGTAATGTGATTGCCATCTGAGTTGGTGGCAAAACCGACCACCTCCGCAACGATGCGGGCGCCGCGCGCAACCGCTTGTTGCCACTCTTCCAGGATCAAAACGCCTGCTCCTTCGCCGATCACCAAGCCATCCCGGTCACGATCAAACGGACGTGGCGTGCGGTGCGGCTGATCGTTGCGTACCGATGTGGCATAAAGCGTGTCAAAAACAGCCGCTTCCGTCACATCCAACTCGTCTGCACCACCGGCGATCATGAGATCGGCTTTGCCAAAACGGATGGCCTCTGCAGCGTATCCAATCGCCTGACTGCCAGAGGTGCAGGCACTGGAAGTGGTAATGATGCGACCCCGGATGCCAAAATAGATCCCAATATTGACTGCCGCCGTGTGGCTCATCATCTGAATATAGCTGGTTGCGTTGAGTGTGCGGGATGTGCCCGTTGTCATGAGTTCGGCAAAGGCGGTAACAGGACCAGGACTGCCGAATGAAGAGCCGAAGGCAATCCCCATACGTCCACTGGCCAGACGGGCGTCATTGAGCAGATCCGCCTGTTGCAGCGCCTTTTCTGTGGCCCGAACGGCCATGCGGGCAACCGGGCCCATGGTGCGACTTTTTTTGCGATCAAATTTTTCGCCCCAGCCCGGAGGCAACGGTGCTGCCAGACGGGTGTTGATGCTGGTGAAACGGTCCCAGTCGGACATGGCGCGAATACCGCTTTTTCCTGCCGACATCTGGGCGCGAATCGTGGGCCAATCGTGTCCCAAAGGGGTCAATCCGGCCATGCCGACCACTGCAACTCTTCGCCTCATATCAAGCCCCCATTAACGGATAGTACTTGCCGGGTAATGTAACCTGCCTCTTCCGAACACAAAAACGCTACTGCAGCGGCTACCTCTGCCACTTTGCCGATGCGCTGCATGGGGATCATGGCCTGCAACTCTTTTGTGGGCAGGTGGCGGGTCATGTCTGTATCGATCAATCCAGGCGCAACACAGTTGACAGTGATACCCCGCTTGGCCACTTCCAGAGCCAGAGCCTTGACCAGGCCAATAATCCCGGCTTTGGCGGCGCTGTAGTTGGTTTGCCCTCTCGTACCAACCATACCCGATACGGAAGAGAGCGCCACAATGCGTCCGCCCCGTCTCTCGGCGATCATGTCCATGATGATGGGACGCAATACATTGTACGCACCACCAAGATTGGTTTGAATCACCGCATCCCACTCCTCGTCCAGCATGGCCGGAAAGGCATTGTCCTGGGCAATGCCACCGTTCAGGACCACACCCCAGTAGGGACCATGGTTCGCCATGTCGGCTTCCAATACCTCTCGGCACTGCAGACGGTTGCTTTGATCAAAGCAGAGAATTCGCCCTGTCACACCGATTTGTTGCACAGCCTCCAGGGTGGTCAAGGCACCTGCCTGATCCCGGTGGTAGTGAAGGGCAAGGTTGAATCCGTCTCTTGCCAGTCGTTGGGCAATCGCCTGGCCGATCCCTCGGCTGGCTCCGGTCACCAGTATGTGCTTATCCATGGTTTCCTGATATCAATGTTGTAAATTCCCGCTCCGATCCAGGGCGCATTAAACTCAATTGGGCGTGAGCCAATGGATGATCCTCTACCGAAATGGTGCACAAAAAAACACCCAGTTCCTCTCCTGAGAGCAGGGATTCCACTGCGGTCACCGCCAGGCTGCCCGGCAAGAGACGGTCGGTGGTGGCCATGAAACGTCTGACTGCGAGTAACAAGCCGGGACGGATGGGCTTGTTGGCCACGCGATCATGCCAACCTGCGTAAACCCCACACGCCTGGGCCATGATTTCCATGCCAATGTGAATGCCTACCCCTTCCGGGTTGTAAAAGGGAAATGGTGGTTGTATGCGGGTGGATGCAATCAGCCGTTGTGCATCGACAAAAAGCACCTGATCGATCAACACCATGGGAGGCGCATGGGGGAGAAACGCTGCAGCAGGGGCTGGCAAGACAAGGTTCATGGTCGGTATCCCAGCACGAGGGCACAGTTTGAACCACCAAAGGCAAATGAATGGCTGATCATGACCAGGGAACGATGGTCTCTCAGAGACTCGCCGGATTGCACAAAGGGAAGAGCGGGTAGGGCAGGATCAGCTTCCCCGTCCCAAACATGTGGCGGCAGCACTCTGTGAGGGTTCCACTTCGGGTGCAAAGACAACCACAGGATGGCTGCCTCAATGGCGCCGGCTGCTCCCAAGGTGTGTCCCGTCAGGGCCTTGGTCGAACCGCAGGGGGTATCCGGGTAGAGTTGGTGGACCAGCCTGCTTTCCATGGCATCATTGAGTCGGGTGGCTGTTCCATGCAGGTTGACATAACATAATCGGTTGTCGGCAAGATTGGCCTCGTTCAGTGCCTGTTGCACGGCGAGGCTGGCCCCCAGCGCGGCAGGATCGGGCGCGCTGATGTGGTGGGCATCGGAACTTTCGCCAATACCCAGCAAAACAATCGGTGCCGGATCTCGGCTGACGAGGAACAGTGCGCCTCCCTCACCGATATGAATCCCTTGGCGGTTGCGGCTGAAAGGGTTGCACGGTGGGGCAGGGGTCAGAGACTCGATGGCTTGAAAGCCCGCCGCAGTAAACCGGCACAGGGTATCCACGCCGCCAACGAGTACGGCATCACAGAGAGTCGATTGCAAAAGTCTTCGGGCAGTCGAAAAAATTTTGGCACTGGATGAACAGGCCGTGGCCACCACGTAGGCAGGGCCCTCCAAGCCTAGCGCGTCGGCAAGGAACAGCGCCGGGGCTCCCAACTCCTGCTGACGATAATGGAAATCGCTTGGCCATCGCTGTTGTTGACGAAAATGGCGCAGAGCCTCCTCGCCCTCCTTCATGCCGGAAGTGCTGCTGCCGATCACTACACCGATGCGTTCTGGACCATACTGCCGAATGACCGCCTCAACATCCGGTTTGATCTGTGCGAGCAGTTGCCAGAGCAAGCGGTTGTTGCGACTGTTCCAGTGTTGAAAAGGGGCGGGCAAGGGGGGCAAAGGTGTTGTAACGGCGCCTGGAGTGCCTTGCTGGGTGGACAACTGTTCCCAGTCAACGCCGGCATGAAACAGGGCGCGCGCCGTTTCGCTTTTGTTCTTGCCGAGGACGGTCAAAACGCCAAGTGCGTTGAGAAACAGTTCCGGTCGGTCAGTCTGCGATTTCCAGAGTAAGTTCATAATTCAGTTCATGGTGAAGAAAATGAATGACTCCATTCCACGGGGTGTTTTGATATGTAATGGTCATTACCCTGTGATCTTTTGTTGATACAGTACGCAATTTGCCATTGTCCGTCAAAATGCCACCGTGCAATCGGCCAGAAAATGCTTCACTTGGTGCATGTACCAGTAAAATGTGCGCAACAAGGATAGTGCTGCGTACCTCTTTCGGCAACCAGGGGGCGCGCTCTTCAAGGATCTGTTTTCCATCCCAGCTGAGTGTCAAAAAACGGCGACCGAGAGGATCGGTTATGACCAAGTGGAGTATCTGTGGGGTAATGTGTAGTTGGCTTTCCAATGCATATTTTTTTCCCTGCCACTGGATCAACATGCGTTGCGCCGTTTCGACCTCCTGGGCAAAAGCCGAAGGGGGTGGCAATTCCAGAAAGATGTCGTGGCTGACAGGCACGTGACTGCCGTTGTCTGTGCCGAAGAGTTGGCCGGCGAGGAAAAACAGCAGAAACAGGAGGGAAGTCATGAGGCGCTCTCCCGGTGCATGGCCCAGGGAGCCAGGAACAGGGAGAGGGTAATGCCGATAAACAGGGTCAAACCGAACTCCTGCACGGCAGGGGTTTGGCTGAGTGCCAACAGGCCAAAGGAAAAGAGGGCTGTCATGGCTGCCAACCAGATTCCGGCCAGCATGGCAATATCCGGGAGGCTCTCTTCGGCACAAAATATGGCGTAATCCACCCCGATGGAAAAGACCAGAACCAAGGCGATCGAGGTAAAAAATCCCATGGGTATGTGCAACAGAGCGAGCAGCAAGGGGGTGCTCACTGTCGCCAGCAGGGGAGGGAGCAGGGTAGACAGACCGCCGCGCCAGCCGTATCTCCAGACGAGCAGACCGCCGGTCAACGTTGCGGCAATGGCGAACAACCACAGGGCCCTGTAGCGGTAACGGGCCAACAGTGCGGAGAGTTTGCTGGGTGGGTCGATGTGCATGACGCCAGGCAAATCGTTTGCGGCTTGGCCAATGCGTTGACTGTCCTGTACGCCGATGGGAAAAACGGCCTGTTTTTTTGCTCCAGAAAAAATGGGCCATGCAAACAGTCCGCTTTGATCGGCTGCGAGCAAGTCTGTCTGGTTGGACTGCACGGCGAAAGGCAGGCCACTGATTGCTTGCAGTTGAGGCAAGGTGGACTCCTGCAGTTGGGCATTCAGGCGTTGATTGTCGGACTGTCGTTGTGCAGAGGGGACAAAGCGGGCTATCGACAACCAATCATCCAGGATGCCAGAGGCACGCATCAGACGCAGTCGGTCGCCCAGTTGTTCCTGCAACTGCAGCAACTGCTCATCATTGTCGGCAGAGATCCAGAAAAACTGGTTAATTTCCGAGAGTCCTGTCAACTGCTGCAACTGCTTCTGTTCAGCCTGCAAGGTCGCTGACAGTTGCTGGTAACGGCGAATCGAGTCGTTCACCTCCAGTTGTCTGCCGCCGACGACGGCCAGTAACAAAAGGGCAAGTGCAAGGCCGACGCGTGCGCGGTGTCGATCTGTTTGCCACAGCCACATGATGAGATCTCTTAACCACAACAGGATGGATGGCGGATTGCGACTGGCAAGGTTATCCAAACGGGGAAACCACAATACAACGGTCAACCAGGAGGCGAGTAGTCCGGCAACGGAAAAGGCCGCCCCCTGCCGCAAACCGGGGAATGGTGCTACCGCAAGGCAGGTATAGCCCAGTACGGTGGTCAACATGCCAAAGCTGATTCCAGCGAACACTTTTTTGATGCGTGCTTCAGGATGCGGATGGTGGGAAAATGAGGTGGCAAAGTAGAGCAGGCAATAATCGACGGCCACACCAACCAGGGTGCTGCCAAACAGGAGCGCAGCAGTATGGATCCGGTCAAAAAACAGCAGGCAGATCACCAAACCGCACATCATGCCATTGAGGATGGCAAAAATGGTCAATCCCAGAGGGCGAATGGCACGAAAGACCATCAGGATCAGTATGATGGTTAATATCATGCCCAGCGTGCCAATGGTTGATGCTTCGTGCATGGCTTGGCTGGCGGCGCTCTGGGCATAAAAAAGGGCGGCAAAACGCAACAGTGCGGCTGGCTCTTTGGGAAAGGCTTGCCAAAAGTGCATGAATTGTTCTTGAAACCGAATGGAGTAGGGGGACTGTGTCAGTCTGCCGTTCAGCATAAACCAATGTTGCGCACCGTCATGGGTGTGCAACCAGCCATTGCGAATGGTCAAGCGCTTTGCCGGGTTAGGCAACTGCAACAGAAAGCTGGCAAAAAGGCCGAACGGATCCTTGGATAACAGACGGGAGTCAACGATTCCCGTCGGGCTGTAGAGTTGTCCAATGGCGCGATTGAGCAGGGTCTCTTTCTGGTGTTGCAGCAGCAGATGGCGATCGCTTTCACTCAACAGGCCCATCCGGTACGGAAAAAGCACCTTGGCCAATTGCTTGGCCGACGAGGACCAGTCCTGGTCAACTTGGACAATCAGGCCAGCATTTTGCAGCCCTTCCTGCAGTTGCTGAACGGTCCGCAAAGCCACCTCTTCCTGCTCGTGCCCAACCAGCACGGTAAAACGGGAGGAAAGTTCCGCCATCATCAATTCCCAGGCCCGTTGTGCCTGTAAATCGTGCTCTTCACTAGGCAGCAGATAGAGCAGATCCGAGTCCAAAGGCAAGCCATTGGCCACGTGCCAACCGCCATAACTCCAAATCGAAAGCAGCACCATGAGCCATAGCCATGCCGCACCGGTTCGCCTCCGGGTTTTGGTCACGGCGCAACTCCGTTGAGCAACTGCAATTCCTCACTTGTTGGTGACGCCAAAGTGATCGTTTGTTCCAGAAAGTGGATTTCATCCCGATCGCCGTTTTCCTTGAACAACGCAACCGACTCCACAAATCCTTGGTTCCTGCGTACCAGAAGCTTTTTCAGGGGCCAGTCGATGCCCGCGTCAGGACGTTTGTCCAGGATGGCCGTATTGCCTTCTTGTTGGAGAGAAAAATAACGCTCCAATCCTGCCTCATTGCCGGTCAGTGCCTGTTCAAAGAGTTGGCGCAGAGTGTTCAGGAACGGAAACTGGTTGGTGGTGATGCTAAAGGTCTTGTCATTGTTCACATACTGATGGATACCTTGCACGCCGATGGCAACAATGGCAGGAAAGGGTTTTTCAGTTTTCCAGACCAGCCCCTTTCCAGGAGCGATGACGATCGTGCCCTCGGAGCGTAACGGTTTATTGAATCCTTGCAGATGGCGATCCATGAGAAACCGACCCCGCAAGATTTCGCCCTCCTTGATAAGAGGTTCGGCCTGCAGAACAGTGATAACGCCAAAAACGGCCAGAAACAGGAGAAGGGGGGCAGTACGCATCATGACAGTGCCTGTTGGACCTTATCCAGAAAGATGGCGGGAGAGACAAGCTGCATCTCCTTGCTGGACGCAAGTACGGCAACCTGGGTGGTGCGGGCCCTGGTAATAACCTGATTGGTTGCTGCATCGACGATCAGATAATCGATACGGGCCCGGTTTTCATACTCAACCAACGTGGCGGTGATCCGCATTTCCTGCTGAAACTGGAGGGGGCGAACATATTTCAATTGCATGTCGACGATAGGCCAAAGATAGCCTGACTCGGCCATGTCCTGGTAGTTGTAGCCAATGTGATCCAGAAGAGCACAGCGCGCTTCTTCCAGATAGCGGGCGTAGTGGCCATGCCACACCATCCCCATCGGATCGAGGTCGTAAAATTGTGCTCTCATATTGATCGTAACGGAAATCATGGCGCTTTTTTCTCATAAGGCCAAAAATCGTAAAAATTACCCCACTGGGTCGGAGAAGTCAAACACTCTTGTTCAAGACGATGGGCGTAGCGGGCTACGAGTTGATCCAGCGTTGCTTGGCGCGTCCCCCTGGGAAGTACGATACGTTCGGCGAAGGGTTCAATCATCAGGTGCCAGTGTTGCCGTTCCCGACGGCAGAACAGCAGATGGACCGGGCATTCCATCATATTGGCCAGCAGCCATGGCCCCTGAGGAAAGGGCGCGGCGCTGCCCAGAAAGGGAACGCTGGTGACGCGTTGTTGCGGTTGTGAGACCGGCACCCGGTCACCGGCTATGGCCAGCCACTCGCCACGTTCGATGCGTTCTCGCAGTGCAATGGCTGTAGAAACAGAGAGTTCAGTGACCTGTACGGTATTTGCCCGGGCCGCTGGATACAAGCGGGCCAGCAGGTGGTTGAAGCGTTCAGCATGCTGGGTATGGATCAACAGGGTAAGCCGTTGCCGCAATGCGGGAGGAAGAAAGGCGCGGCTCAACTCCACGTTTCCATGATGGGAAACCACCAGCAGGCCCCCGGAACTGTTTTCTGTCAGTGCCGCAAGCAGATGCGGGTGCTCTGTCCGCAGGGCTTGCGGAGAAATTCTGCCGGACCAGGCCAGAAACAGGTCGATCATGCGACGGCTGAATTCAAAATACAGGCGCAACCCCTGCCACCAGAGGCGTTTATGTTGTTGTCCAGAACGGTTGGCGACCCGCTGCAGAAAATTCAGAGCGGCGTGCCGCTGCTTGCTCCCGGTGAGAAAAAAATAGCCGATGACTGGTGCAAGCAACACCAAACTGATCGTGCGACCAAACAGGCCCAAAAAGACCACAGCGATTTGCATGCCCAGCAAGGTGCCTCTCTCGGCCAACTCTGACCAGTGGGCGGGGTGGTTGTGCAACGCCGGCAGTGCGGGTGGTCGATGGGCCAGAATGGCTGGCAGTGTGCGCAATAAAATCAGGATCAGGCGGGCATGCATGCGACTGATGGCAAGATTATCGCGCCACAAGCGAAAGTTGGAATGGTTTTCCGCCGGATAGCGCACAGCAACGGGGACCATCAAAGGGGGAACCCCCCGCCAGAAAAGGCGGACAATGATGTCGGTATCAAAATCCATCCGTTTTCCCGGCGTTTCTTTCTCCATCAGGGCGATAACGGGTTCAAGGGGATAGACGCGCAAGCCGCACATGCTGTCGTGAATGCGAAAAGATAGGGTTTCCAGAAACACCCATAAATGGGTGATCCAGCGTCCCAGGATGCGTCCCCATGGTGCCGAACTGTCGTACACTGGCTTGCCAGAGATGAGGGCATGGGGAAATTGTCGGGCGTGGCTCAACAGTCGTGCCACCGCTTGCAGTTCGTGCTGACCATCGGCATCTACCTGCAGAACATGGCTATAACCGGCCTGATTGGCCAGCCTGAACCCCTGGCAGACTGCCACTCCTTTGCCCTGATTGCAGGGCAGTCGGTAGACAGTAATATTGCGATGACTGTCGGAGAGTTGGGCAATGGCTGAACGCGCTGGTTCATCACTGCCGTCGTCAATGATCCAGACCGGCAGTGCCAGAGCGGTTAAATGGTGGAGCATCTCCGGCAAAGCCAGATGATGGTTGAAAGTGGGAATCACCGCAGCCGGGCGGAACCGGTTGGTGGTCATGACAACCCATTCAAACGGCCACTTGTACACAGTTGCTCTCCGATACGATAAGAAAAATCGAGTTGATCTTTCTGTGCATCACGTCGCAGGCTCAAGGTCAGAATATCACCTGGATGAACAACCGCGTGAAACTTGGTTTCGAAATGACGTCCTGCCAGGTTTGGCAGGGAAAAATGCTGTCGAGCCAGTGCAATGGCCCAGTCCACCTGCACGACCCCTGCCAGAATGGGCAGGTCAGGAAAATGGCCATGAAACCAAAAGAGATTTTCAGGCACATGCAGAGTCAGGATAAAATGATTCTCCTCGCTGCGAACAGCCAGAATATCAGGCAACCTTGGGTGTTCATCTGTCACAGTCATCGGCATGCTCAAAAAACAATTGGTTCAGTTCATGGGTTGTTATCTTACCCAGGGCATTGTGTGGCAAGTGATGGACAAAACGCCAGCGTTTCGGATGGGCTGCAGGGGGCAGGGAGCGTTGCAACCGTTGTCGGATATGGCGGGTAAAGCGGAAGCTGCCGTTTTGCTGGATGAATGCCCATCCTTCAGCGGATGGCACAGCGACCACGGCCAGCACAACGCCATGTTTTCCTTGCAGTGCGACCGGTTTGGCTTGTTGCAACTCATCGAGTTGCAACAGTGTGTGTTCGACCTCCTGCAGGCTGACACGGTGACCATTGACCTTGATGACCCGATCCCGTCGGCCCAATAAGGTGAAGGAGCCGTCCTCCAGGAGGTGGATCTGATCGTCCATGGTAATCCATTGGGTGCTGAGGTAAGGCGAAAGCAATTGCAAGCTCTGTTCTGCATCAGCACGCACGCGCAGGCCGGGTAATGGATGCCAAGCCGGTACACGATTGCTGGATTGCCAACGGCGGGTTGCGACAGCGCCGGTTTCCGTGCTGCCAAAAATTTCGTCGGGCAAAACACCGAGCAACTGTTGGCAGTGGCCGACGGCGTGTGGCAACAGCGGAGCGCCTGCGACAAAGAGGCGGTGGGGCTTTTCATTTTCTGGAATGGGTGGCAGTGCCTCCGTGCATGCCAGTTGTGCAGGGCTGGAGATGATGACGGCCCTGCCGAGAGGTTGGCGCAGCAATTCTTCCCAGAATGGATAAATGGGTGTGTGCAATGGGCGCCCCGTCAAGAAGGGCCACAGGACGGCAAAGGTAAGACCAAAAAGATGGTAGGGTGGAACCATCGAGAAGGTATCCGGGGCCCCGGCGCACTCTGGCCATGTGTGGTGCAGCACCTGGATCTCAGCAGTCAGTTGCGCCCACTGACGCTCTACCCGTTTGGCGGTACCTGTTGATCCAGACGTATAGAGCACCACAGTGCCATGCAACGGAGTATCGCGTGTGATGGCCGGCCACTCCTGGTGAGAAGAACATGGCGGCAGGTGGTTGCCTGACAGTGTGGTATCTTTGCTGATGAGGTAGTCGAAGTCGTCCTGCAACTGCTCCAGAAAAACAGGGGCAGAGTGTGGCGGCAGAATGGGGGTGGCCTGAGATGCCAGCAGGGCGATAAGCCCCACCAGTAGATGGTACGGATCCTGTTCAACGAGACAGCCTCTGCGACAATTGGCCTGTTGAATGCGTTGCGCCAGAAGGCTGACGTCGTGGTAGAACGCGCTCTCGAAGATCGCTCCATGGTCACGCATGGCGATTGTGCGTTCTGTCCCGTTCCTGGGTGCGTAGGGGGAGGCAGCCAAAGGCGGGAAAAGTGGGCGATCATTATTGTTCATGGCGCTGCCGCACGCGCTGTCGAAACAGCCACTCTCCGGCAAACAGAAGGCCCATCAATAGATAGGAGATCAGGCCATTGTACAAGGTCCACCATTGCAGATCGTGGTACAGGGCATCCCGCACGCTCCAGGTCGAAACGACAGTGTTGCCACTCAAAAAGAGCACCCATACCCGTGTCACTTGATGCAGGTAAGGCCGTGCCAGCGACGGCAGTTGTTGATGCATTGAGGCGAAGCGCTCCACCATCGAGGGAGGCGAAATCAGGGTATAGGCGAAAGCGATCGTGAATGACAGAGACATGAAGACGGGATAGAGAAGCATGGCCAACTGTGGCTGCCAGACAAGGCAGCATATCTCCAGAATGGCGGCGGCAGCCAGCGCGAGCAGGAGTGGCAACAAACCGGTCAAGCGCCGCAGGCCGAGCATTCGTCCCACGATCAATGCCAACGCCAGAAGAGCCCAGTTGTTGGGAGAAAAATAGGCAAGACCGCAATAGACAAAAAGGGGATACAGAATACCGGCAACGAGGAGTAAAAACGCCGTAATTTTCTGTAATCTTTGCATCAGGTCGATGGCACCCGCTCATTCAGTAGTTCCCAGGTTACCTTCACCACATCCTGCACGGTAACGACACTCTTGAAAGATTCGGGTTTAAAGCGACGGCCCGTCAACTGTTGCAACTTTACAACCAGATCAACGGCATCGATGCTGTCCAAATCCAGATCTTCGTAGAGACGACTTGCAAAGGTGATGCGTTCCGCAGGTATTTCAAATAATTCAGTCAGGTATTCCTGCAACTTGGCGAAAATTTCATCCTGGGTCATGGCGAGACGCTCTTTTGCGAAAGAATGAATGCTGCCAGATTGTTTACTGTAGCAAAATGGTTGCGAATTTCTGATGATTCTGCGTTGATGGTGATGCCGTATTTCTTGCGCAGTGCCACACCCAACTCCAGGGCGTCGATAGAGTCGAAACCGCAACCAGTTGAATCAAACAGCAAACTCTCCTCCCCAATATCCTGTGGTGTGACATCTTCAAGTTTCAGGCAGTGGATAATCAGTGCTTTGATTTCGGCGATCAACTCATTCATTGGCTTTTGCTATACCGAAAGAAGCGGCAACCTGGGCGGTGAGTGACCGAATCGCCAAAGAGCGCACTGGTTGATGATCGAAGGAATCTGCGTCCAGGTGTTCACCAACTTGAATATAGAACACAGGAGGACGGGAAGGGATACTATACCAGGCAGTTTCTTTAGTCAAGGTCATGGGGTCGCAAGTAATTTTTATCAGTTGAACGGGAGCCTGTGCTTCAAGGGCGATGATGGCAAACCCCCGTTTTAAAGGAAGGGGACGGGTGGGAGAGGAGCGTGTTCCTTGTGGAAAAATGAGCAGATTGTTGCCGCTATGCAGTTGCGTCACGCATTGCGAGACGATCTCTTCGGGGGCAAGATCGTTGCGGATATAGCCCGCTCCAGAGACCATGGGGTAGAGAAAGGGGTTGCGCCAGAGTTTTCCTTTGACAATGCACTGCATTTTCGGGATGAGTGCAATCAGAATCACGACGTCGAGCAAGGTGGGATGGGTGGCGACAATCAGGGTGCCCCGCAAGCGATGCAGGTAATTTTTATTATCGACATTCAGGGTCAGGAGGCGCATCCACTGCAGCATGGCGATATAGAACCCAAAGGAGTAATGGATGACTGATTGGAACAGTTGGTTGCGCTGTTGCAAGTTGTGGCGCAGCAGCAGAAGGATGGGAAGGAGAATGACGGCAATCAAGGGACCGCCCAGACCCAGAGCAGCAAAGGCGAAAGCCGTTCCCAGCAATCTCCACCAGTAATTGGCAAGGTCATTCATGCATGGCCTGCCAATGCCAGCACCAACGCTCTCCCAGCAGCCAGGTGGTCTCCGTCCCGGATTGCAGAAAGTGGAGGAAGCATTCGGCCAGGGATGGGGGTTGGATGGCCTGCGGACAATGGCGTACAGGGAGCCAGCGCATGGAGATGGATTCCTGGTCGGATCGAGGCGAAGTCAGCAAAAAAGTAGCCGCCACTGTTGGTTCATCGATACGACCGGCCTGGGCATAGTGATCGGGTAAAGGTGCATCGTAATAGACCAGCAGTACGGGGCGATCGGGATTTTCCTGCAGCAAAAGGCCCCCCTCCAGCAGGGCGCATCCGAAAGTGTCTCTCCCGGCAGAGAGGGCAAGGTGTCCATGGCGGTTTCCGGTCGCGATAGAGAGCAGGCCGCAGAGCGCGTTATGAACGGATAGGCTGAATTCGGCTGGAGAAAGTTCGTCCTCTTCTGCCATGGCGCTCAGCATGGCATGGGTTCGTTCAAAATCGCCATGGCGGGAGGAGAACAGGTAATACAGAGTCTCATTGGGAGTCATCGCCCAGGAGAGCGCCAGTGCATTGCGGCCCAGGGTTGTCATCCGCCGGCGCAGAGCCACGGGAACCGGTTGATCGGATTGGGGATGCCAATCAGGCTGCCAGAATTGCCACTCGGTTATGTGGAGTTGGAGAGAATTCATTGCAACTCGCTTTGGCCGACGCATCATCGTGAGATGGCAAAATGTTCTTTATTGTCCGTCACAATCTGATGGATAACCTGCTGAAATATCTCAGGAGCCTTCTTCTCAACGGCACTCTTTGCGCCTGTCCAGAAACTGCCTTCGATGGATTGTTTCTTGGCGATTTTTTGCTGATGAATGATCGAACCGGCTGGATCGAGGATCAAAACATTGAGATCATACCACAAGGTGGCATTGATATAGGTGTCCATATTCCATTCGAGGATGACGACGCGCAAGGTGCTGTCGGCTGGATTATTCTTGCTGCTAAAGCCAACCTGTAAAAGCTCTCGGATCAGGGACTGGCGCATCTCTTCGGCAAAGGGATTGCCGCTGGAGGTTTTAACGTCCCACGGGTTGCCAAAACCTGCTCTGTAATGGCCAATATAGGTATTTTTCTTTGTTCCATCAAGAACGTATGGACGTTGATCCAGAACTTCCAGGTTCATGTTTCCTTTGCTCTGCACCTGCGGGGTGCCCAGTGCAGGCAGATCGTTGTACTTGAGCGACTGACCAGCCACACATCCGGTCAGAGTGAGGACCAATAAACAAACAGCGATGAAGCGCACTGCTGAATGGTGCGATGGGAGGATCATGGCGACTCCAGTTGCGTGGCAGGTTAAAACGAGCACAGTTCAGAGATGGGATGGTGACGTTCTTAATCGTTGTTCCGATTGTACCAAGGTAATTCTTGTTCTGCAAGGAAAGGCTGACAGCAATTCTGGAAATTATCAATGGAAGACAAGGTGTCATGATGGCACGGTTTTCGGGAAATGGAACCTTTTGCGTCGGACACTCTCCATCCTGCAGCCGTATTATCTCTGGGATGTACCCGAATGATGTCCCTTTTGAGAAGCCCGCATCGTCTCCGACAAAGCGTGCCCATGCCAACGCCATGCCACGTTCCCGCAGTCGCGCAATCACCTGCGGCAAATGGGCATCCGTGCGCCGTCCCGCAAGAATTTCATCGCCGATCACCATCAAACCGGGATGGTACATGACTTCGT